>NZ_JBACFR010000270.1:0-2878 GCF_056262345.1 Homoserinimonas sp. | reverse complement strand
GCACCGGCAGCACCGGCGACACCCGCAGAACCTACGGCCGGACCATCACCAGTGGTGAGCCAGCGGAATAGCTGATTTCGAGATGGTAGTCGGCCTGCCCCTCAGCGGGGATAGAAAAGACATAGGAGCCCGGGGCGGTCGCTCCTGGCTCCAGCGTGCCGCCGAATTCGACGATGTCGGGGTTGCTCAGGACGGGCGAGGCGGGTGTCGAATCGGCACCGTAATAGAGATTGACCGTCACGCCATCGAGCGGGATCGCCGCCGCGCTGCCGTTGCTCATGACGATGTCGAACCTCAGCGCTGGCCCGCTCTTTTCGCCCGGCCCCCTGCCCTCGACCTCGAGCGGCGTGACGGTGGCAACCGTGGCGCTCACTCCATCGCCGAAGTCTGCCGCAGTGCCGACGGGCACCTCGGCGACCACGTCGGGTGCCGCGCCGGCGGATTCATCCGGCTCTTCGGACGCGCTCGGAGTGGGGGAGGCGGATGTGCTGCTCCGCGGAGCGCTGGGAGTCGGAGACGGGTCTTCTGCGTCGGTTCGTCCGCTCAGCGCGGCGCTTACGGCAATGATGATCGCCAGTACGACAAGCGCAATTGCGGCGATAAGCCAAAAGAGACGGCGCTTGGCGGACTCCTTCTCCTCGGGGTCAATCTGATTGCCGTTGTCACCGAGCTGATGTGTCATTGCGACTCTCTCCCTCTGCGCACCCGTCGTACCGGCGCTTTGCCCTGGAGCTCATTGTGGGAGACCCAGGGTTTTCATTTCGCGGAACCACTTGGCGAGCGCAAGAACCAAGAACGCTGCGGTCGCAAGGGCGATGAGTGTGTAGACGACGAGAAAAGCGGGGAGCGCACCGAGGAGGAGAAACGACAGGCACAGGACGCCGTAGTCCATGGGCAGCACGAGGACGGCGCGCAGCCAGGAGGGTCGCCCCGGGGCATCCGTGGCGAGGGAGGCCTCACCATGCTGCCGCCGCAGCTGCTCGGTGAGGATCATGGCGAAGAACAGCACCGCGGAGACGATGGCGGAGATCAGCGGAACGAGCAGCCACACGGGCTCCACGACATCGAATCGGTAGAAGCCCACGGCGAGCGCGATGGGCATGGCCGACACCTTGATGGCATCGACGACGTGGTCGAGCCATTCCCCGGCCGGGCTAGCGATGCCCCGAAGCCGGGCGACCTGGCCGTCGGCCGAGTCGAACGCGTAACCGATCACCAGCAGCAGCGCTACGACGATTCCGAGCAGCCAGCTGGGAGGCAGGAGAGCCAGAAGGGCGATGCCGGCGAAGGTGAAGAGCGCGCTGATCGCCGTCACCGCGTTGGGGCCGAGCCCCACGGTGTACGCCCACGCGGCCAGATAACGGCCGATGCGTCGATTCACAAAGCGGGAGTATGCGGGGGCGCTTCGAGCGGCAGGCTTCTGAGCGGCCCGAAGCGTGGCGAGCGTCTGCCGAAACCCGCGCGGCGGGGCCGCGGGTGCCTTGGGGAGGGCATCCGCAGGGTCAGGAATCAGTGGCGAGTCTCGGGTCACTATGAAGCCTTCGGCTTGACGGGTGCGGCAATCATAATACGAGCGACCCACAGCACCAGCCCCTATTTCTCTCGCGGGGGTGACGCATGAGCGGCACACAATCTCTGGGGGTGCGGGCGGCACGAGGCGCGGCAGTCGTGCTCGCCGGGCAGGGCATCCGCATCGTCATTCAGGTGGTCTCGGTCGTCGTACTCGCCCGGCTGCTCACCCCTCACGACTACGGTCTCATCGCCATGGTGGCGGCCGTCATCGGCATCGCAACGATTCTCAGAGACTTCGGGCTCTCCTCCGCGGCCATCCAGTCCCCCACCCTGAGCAGGGTTCAGCGCGACAACCTGGTGTGGATCAACGGCGGCATCGGCGCAGCGCTGGGCGTCATGGTCTTTTTCTCTGCCTGGCCCATCGCCGCGTTCTTCGACGAACCCGCCCTGGTGGCCATAACGCAGGTGCTCTCCCCGACCTTTCTCCTGGGAGGCCTCGCCACGCAGTATCGCGCCGACCTCAATCGCAGAATGCTATTTCGCCGCCTCACTATCTCCGACCTGTCGGGAGCGGCCGGCGGGCTTGCAATGGCGATCGGAGGTGCCCTCCTGGGCTGGGGGTATTGGGCACTCGTGGCCCAGCAACTCGCCCAGGCCATCATCCTGCTGGCGGCGAGCGTCGCCTCCGCCGGCTGGCTGCCCCGCCTGCCGCACCGGGCTCCCATGCGGGGGCTGCTCACCTTCGGGGGCAACCTCGTCGCGACGCAGCTCATCGCCTACCTGGCCCAGAACATCGACTCGGTGATCATCGGCGCACGATTCGGGGCGGGGCCCCTCGGCATCTACAACCGGGCGTTTCAGCTGCTGATGGTGCCGCTCAGCCAGCTCCGTCGCCCCACAACCACGGTGGCGCTCCCCGTGCTCAGCCGCATCGCCGACGACGACACCCGATGGGGCGACTTTCTCGCCCGCGGCCAGGTGGCACTCGGGTACACCCTCGTCGCCGGCCTCGGCCTGGTCGCCAGCTCCGCAGAACCGCTCACCGCAATCATGCTCGGCGCGCAGTGGATGGAGGCCTGGCCCATCCTGCGCCTTCTGGCGATCGCCGGAATCTTCCAGACGCTCGCCTACGTCGGTTACTGGGCCTATCTGTCCCGGGGGCTCACCGCCCAGCTGTTTCGCTATTCCCTCGTCAGTGCCGTACTCATCGTCGGATGCGTTGTTGTCGGCTCGCAGTGGGGCATCCTCGGCGTCGCCGCAGGCTACGCGGTCGCTCCTCTGCTCGAATGGCCCCTCTCGTTGTGGTGGCTCTCCCGCTGCACCACGATCCCCGTCGGTCGCCTCTTCGCTGGCGCCGGGCGCATCA
>NZ_JBACFR010000269.1:0-2056 GCF_056262345.1 Homoserinimonas sp. | reverse complement strand
TGGCCCTCATCTCCGGCCGGGCCATGCAGAGTTTGATGCACGTGGCCGAGCCGCCAGAGTCTGTCTGGCTTAGCGGTTCACACGGGGTCGAGGTGCGGCTCGATGCCGCACCCGGCGTATCCCTCAGCGAGGCGGAGCAGGGGGATCTCTCCCGCCTTCGCGAAATTCTGGAGGCCGCCGCAGCGCCGTTCGATGACGTCTGGATCGAGGTCAAGCCGGCAGGGTTCGCGCTGCACAGCCGATCCGCAACCCCGCAGGATGCCGAGGAAGCCGAGCGTCAGGCGCACGAGCGGGTGTCGACGGAGTTGCCAGCGATCACCGAGCGGCGGGGAAGCAATGTGCTTGAGTTCTCGGTGCGATCGACGACCAAGGGCGATGCGGTGCGGATGCTGCGCGAAGCAGCAGGGGCCACGGCGGTGCTCTTCGCGGGCGACGATGTGACCGACGAGGATGGCTTCGCCGTGCTGGGCGATGCCGACGTTGGTATCAAGTGTGGTCAGGGCTCGACGGCGGCCAAGTTTCGCGTTGAGGACCCGGCAGCCGTTGCCCGGGTATTGTCGCGCCTTGCAGAACTGAGGGCTCATTAACATTCTGAAATGGGAATGCCCAGCGTTGAGCCCCCGTTAGAATGGTTGTCAATCGCTGCTCGCAACGTTTTCTGCGTACGCGCGCCGCCCGCCCTATGAGACGGAGGTCACGTGCTGATTTCACTGGCCTTCTTCGCGCTCGCTGCGATTCTTGCTCCGGCGCTCACGCGGGTGCTCGGCCCCCGCGTCTTTTATGTCGCGGCGCTCGTTCCGCTCGGCGCGCTCATCCCTTCGATCGCTGCAGCACCGACCGTGCTTGCCGGTGGAATTGTGCGCGAATCGATCGAGTGGGTTCCGCAGATCCACCTCGCACTCTCGCTGCGGCTCGACACGCTCTCGTGGATCATGACGCTCATCGTGCTCGGCGTCGGCTCGCTCGTGCTCTTCTACTGCGAGCGATACTTCTCTGACGACGAGCCGGGCCTCGGCCGATTCGCCGGGTTCTTCATTGCGTTTAGCGGGGCAATGTATGGACTTGTCGTCTCAGACGACATCTTCCTCATGTTCATGTTCTGGGAGGCCACCACGGTGTTCTCCTACTTGCTCATCGGCCACTACACCGATCGAAAGGCAAGTCGCGGTGCCGCGCTCCAGGCCCTGCTCGTGACGACAGCGGGCGGGCTCACGATGTTCGTCGGACTCGTCGTCATGGCGGCAGCGGCGGGAACAACGAGTTTCACCGGCATCATGGCGGACCCTCCCAATGGCACGACCGTCACGGTCTCGGTGTTCCTCATCCTGGTCGGAGCCCTGTCGAAGTCGGCCCTCGTGCCCTTCCACTTCTGGCTCCCTGCGGCGATGGCCGCGCCCACCCCCGTCAGCGCCTACCTTCACGCCGCCGCCATGGTGAAGGCCGGCATCTTTCTTATCGCCGCAATGGCTCCGGCATTCGCCGAGATTGCCGGGTGGCGCGAGGTGCTCGTCGGATTCGGCGTTCTCACCATGCTCGTCGGCGGCTGGCGTGCGCTGCGGCAGACAGACATCAAGCTCCTGCTGGCCTACGGCACGGTCAGCCAGCTCGGCTTTCTCACGGTCATCGCCGGGTACGGCACGCAAACGGCGGCCCTGGCGGCTCTCGCCCTGCTTGTCGCCCACGCCCTGTTCAAGTCGGCACTGTTTCTCGTGGTCGGGCTCATCGACCACTCCACGGGCACCCGCGACCTGCGCAAGCTCAGCGGTCTCGGCCGCAGCCGCCCTGCCCTCGCGGCCATAGCGACGCTTGCCGTCGCCTCGATGGTGGGGCTGCCGCCCCTCTTCGGGTTCGTCGCCAAAGAGGCAGTCTTCACGGCGTTCCTCGACGGCACAACGCTCGGACTCATCGCCCTCGTGGGGGTCGCGGTCGGCTCCATGTTCACGGTTGCCTATGGCGCTCGTTTTCTCTGGGGAGCGTTCGCTCGCAAGCCCGACGTTGCCGACATCGACGTCAAGCACGATCGGGCGGATGCTCTCGCGAGCCCGTTCATCCTGTC
>NZ_JBACFR010000268.1:0-7920 GCF_056262345.1 Homoserinimonas sp. | reverse complement strand
CAGCGTCGATTCCGCGCCGACATAGGTGGTGACGATATCGACGACGGTGCTGTCGAATTGGAGGGTGGGCAGGTCAAGCGGTGTGTGGTTGCCGAGCACGGCGGCGGGAACGAGCTCTTCTCCCGCAAAGTGCGCGACCTCGATGCCACCGCGAAAGGGTGAGGCGGCCACGGTGTGGGCCTTGCGCGCACCCCGGGCGGTGCGCACGGTGCCGCTAAAGGAGATGAGGGTGCCGAGCCCGCGCATGCTGTGATTCGCGGCCACGGCAATCGCCTCTGCCAGGTTTCTGGGGCCATCGGGGGCCAGGGAATCGGCCATCTGCTGCGCTCCTGTGAGAACGACGGGCTTGGGCGAGGCCTTGACAAGATCGAGCAGGTAGGCGGTTTCTTCGAGAGTATCGGTGCCGTGGGTCACGACGATGCCGTCGACATCGGGGTCTGCTGCGGCCTCAGCGACGCCCTCCGCGATGAGCCGAAGGTGCGCGAGGGTGAGCCGGTAGCTGCCGAGTGTCAGGATGTCGCGGTGCGAAATGCGATGGTCATGCGCGAGACCTGAGACGAGTTCTGCGGTGCTGGCCTCCGCCACTCCCCCGGCATCGCCGTGCGAACGGGATGCGATGGTGCCGCCGGTGCCGAGAACGTGAATGTGTGCCATGCCTACAACGTACGCCGCACCGTCTACAACGGGGCAGAAAGCCAGGCGACTACCACGTCGCCAATGAGGTCACGATGGTGGTCGCGGCGATCCTCGGCCAATAGATCGCGTTCGAAGAGGTACCCGAAGGTGTGCTGGTTGGCCACCTGAAAGAAGCAGTACGAGCTGATGAGAAGGTGCACGTCGAGCGCGTCAACATCTGCCCTGAGGATTCCCGCCTCGTGTCCGCGAGCGAGCACGTCTTCGAGCAGCCCCAATGCGGGCCGGTTGAGATCGCGCAGCGAGTCGAGTCGGCGGATGGACCTGCCGTGGTTGATGTTCTCGATCGACACAAGGCGAATGAACTCGGTGTGGTTGAGGTGGTGGTCGTAGGTCAGCTCGGCGATGCGGCGGACGGCCTCGATGGGGGGCAGATCGCCGACCTCCTGCGACCGCTCTGCCTCACGGATGCCGCGGTAGGCGTTCTCCAGCACGGCAAGGTACAGCTTCTCCTTGCTGCCGAAGTAGTAATAGATCATGCGCTTGGTCGTGCGCGTCTGCTCGGCGATATCGTCCACCGTTGTGCCCGCATATCCCGACTCGGCGAAGACGGTGGTTGCTGCCGTGAGCAGGTCGGCACGGGTGCGTTCCGGGTCCCGGCGCCGCACAGGTGAAGAAGCAGAAGATTCGGTCACGGTCACACCAATCGAGCAGTTGCAGGGGCAGGAGCGGGGCGGGCTATTCGCCGCACAGCACCCGTCGGGGGTTCTCGACCATGAGCTGATGAATCGTCGCAGCATCGACGCCTTCTGCCACGAGCCGCGGCAGGATCGAGCGGGAAATCTGCTCCATGTGCCAGTGGGGAGCGTTGACGGCACGCCACGAAGGAGGGGTCATTCGGCTAAAGAACGCCGCGTCGTGAGACAACACGAGCTGAGAGGTGAGACCCTCCTCGATCAGCGCGAGCAGGCTGCGCACTCGGATCTCGTCCGACCCCATGTGGTCCATTCCAAACCGGTCGAAGCCGAGATAGGAACCGCGGGCGGCAACCTCGCGAAGGTAGTCGAGGTCGCCCGTGTCGCCGCTATGGCCGATCACGACGCGGTCGAGACCGACGCCGAGGCGCTCGAGAAGATCCTGCTGCTCCAGCCCACCGTGGGAGGGGGCGTGGGAGTGTGTCGTGACGGGTACCCCCGTCTGGTTATGGGCGATCGCCGCCGCCTCGAAGACCCGGTTTACATCTGGAGTGATTCCGTGCGCCTCAGACGCGACCTTGAGCATGCCCGCGCGGATGGTGGTGCCGGCGATGCCGCGCTCGATATCGCCGATGAAGAGGTCGATGAGGGGATCGGGTCCGTCGACGAGCCGACCCGGTCCGTTGAGCTGAAAATGGTGCGGCAGCACGTCGCTCGTATAAAACCCCGTCGCGGCGACAAGCTGAACGGGCACCCGTTCCGCGACGCGACGCACGCGTTCAACATCGCGTCCGTGCCCCAGCACCGTGAGATCGACAACGGTGCGCACGCCGAGCGCATACAAACGCTCGAAGCCGGCAATCGCTCTTTCGATCGCATGCTCTTCATCCCATTCGGGATGCGGCATGTTCACGTCGAGCTCCGGGCTCATCACGAAAACGTGTTCGTGGATGAGCGTCGTGCCGAGCTGTTCCGCCGTCACCTCACCGGTGAAAGTCGGAACCGTGCGCACCGTCATCTCTCTCGCTGTTTCCGTCTAGTTACTTAGACGAGGTGGAGCGAATTGCTTCGAAGACCTCAAGCGACTCACCTGTGAGGGTCTCCTCGAGGTACGAGACGGCCTTCTCCTGGAATGCGTCGACGTCTACGTCGTCAACGATCTCCCAGTCGCCCGCCGTACGCCACTCTTCGATCGTCGCTTCTTCGTCATCCGCAACGCACGTGGTGACCTCGGTGACAGCGGTTGCAACGGCGTCCGTGAGGGCACCCTGCTGCTCTTCGCTGAGGTCGTTCCACTTGGAGCTCATGATCACGAGGTTCGTGTTGAGCTGGTGCGCGCTCAGGCTCAGGTAGTCCTGAACTTCAGCAAGGTTCTGCGACTTGATGTTCGTGATGGGGTTTTCCTGACCCTCCACGGTGCCCTGCTGCAGGGCGAGGTAGAGCTCCTCGTAGGCAACCTCGGTCGCCTGAGCGCCCAGGGCCTTGGCGTTCATGAGGAACTGGGGCGAACCGGGGAAGCGGATGCGCAGGCCTGCAAGGTCGTCAGGCGTACGGATGGGCGTGTTCGCCGTGAAGTGGCGAGCACCGGCCGACCAGGCGCCGAGCGTGTAAACGCCGGCGGCCTCTGCGAACCCATCGATAACGACGTCGGAAGCGTCGCTCTCCATGAACTCCGCAAGGTGCGCCGCGTCGTCGAACGCGTAGGCCGCGTCGAGCACGCTGATCGGCTCGTAAACCGCGCCGAGTGCCGATGCGCCCTGGATGTCGATGTCGATGTCGCCCGAGGCAACCGACGCGATGCGGTCGGCGTCGCCACCGAGCTGGCTCGACGGAAAGAGCTCGATCTTGAGGCCAACATCAGCCTTCTCGATCTCGTCCGCGATGACCTGAGCGCCGCAACGATCCTGCGGCTGGTCGGGGTTGTAGCTGTGCGCAAGGGTGAGTTCGATGGTGCCGCCTTCGGCACTCTCGCCTCCGCCCGATTCGCCCGCGCAGCCCACCAGCAGCATTGCTGGGGCGGCCATCAGGGCGATCCACTTCATTCCGTGAGAACGACGTGTGATCATCAGTTTGTTCCTCTCTTTGGTGCCACTGGGGCAGGGTTTCCCGACGCTTCTGCAGCGACGAGAGTCTGGAGATCGGAGAGCATCGCTGCCCGATCGGCTGGTTGACCTGTGAAAATTTCAAAAGCATCCGCTGCCTGGTGCATCGCCATTCCCAGGCCGGACATCGTGCGGCATCCGCGAGCCTTGGCCCGCTTCAACAGCTCGGTCTCTGCCGGTCGATAGACAATGTCGGCGACGAACATGGTGGGTGACAGAAGCTCGGTATCGAAGGCGGTTCCGGGATGAGCCGCCATGCCCCACGGCGTGGCGTTGACAACGCCATCGGCGCCGTCAATCCACTGCGGCAGATCTTCGAGCCTCGCAGCCCGCACCTCACCATTAGCTGAACCTCGCACCCCTGAGGCGAGCGCTTCTGCTCGCTCAAGGTCGACATCAACGATCACGAGCTCGCGCACCTCGCGGCCGGCGAGAGCCGAGGCGACTGCCGCCCCGGCACCACCGGCACCGATGAGAATGACGCGGCCCCGAGCATCTGAGCCGAAAGCATCGTCGAACGCCGCCCCGAACCCGGTGACATCGGTGTTGTGGCCGATCATGCGGTCCCCGTCGAAGACGACAGTGTTGACGGCACCGACGGTGCGCGCGCTGGTCGCGAGCTCATGGAGGTGCGAAATAACTGCCTGCTTGATGGGATGCGTGATGTTGAGGCCCGTGAAGCCCATCCGGCGCGCTGCCCACAGCAGCTGCGCGATGTTCTCCTCCGTTGCCTCGCCCTCGGCGAGGTCGATCGGGCGATACACGTAGTGCATCTCGTGACGGGCGCCTTCGAACTCATGCATCGGGGGTGTGAGCGACGGGATGACGCCCTCACCGATGAGGCCGATCAGCACGGCGGGTCGCCGCGCCTCAGCACCAGTTGTGTGGATCAGGTCGGTCACAGTCCGAGCACTCCCGGCAACCACATCACGGCATCAGGGAACAGGATGACGAGTACGACGATCACGAGCGACGGGATCATGAACGGCAGGCAGCCCTTGAACACTTCGCCGACCCTGGTCTTAGACACCGCCGCCGTGACGAATAGCACGGTGCCGACAGGGGGTGTGAGCAGGCCGATCATGAGCGACACGATGAGCATGACGCCGAGCACGATGGGGTCAACGCCGTACTGGATGGCGATGGGCATGAGGATCGGCACGACGAGCACAAGAATCGCCGTCGCGTCGATAACGGTGCCGAGCACGAGCATCAGCAGGGCCGCAAGGGCCATGAAGACAGTCGGGTTATCGGTCAGCGAGAAGAACGCCTCCGTGAGCATCTGCGGCAGACGCTCCTTGGCGAGGATGTAGCCGAGCAGCGACGCGCTTGCCACGATGAGCATGATCGCCGCAGTCGTGAGGACCGACTCCTTGATGGCGGTAACGAAGCCCTTGAGACTCAGCGAACGCTGCAGGATGCCGACGAGCAGGATGTAGGCGACACCAACGGCTGCGGCTTCTGTCGGCGTGAAGAATCCGCCCAGGATTCCGCCCAGGATGATGAACGGGGTGATCATCGGCAGGATGACGCCCTTGGTCGACGCAAGTACTTCGGCCTTGTTCCACACACCCTTTTGGATGGCGGGGTTGCGGCGAACGAGCACCCACACGACGATGCAGAGACCGATCGCCATGAGCAGCGCGGGAATCACGGAGGCGGCAAAGAGCGCTCCCGTGGAGATCGCGGCAAGTCCGGCGAAGATCACGGCGGGAATGCTCGGGGGCATCACGGGGGCGATCAGCGAGGATGCCGCGTTGACACCGGTCGCAAAGCGACGGCTGTATCCAGCCTTGAGCATTGCGGGGATCTGCACCTTGCCCAGCGCTGCGGCGTCGGCGACAGCCGATCCGCTCATCCATGAGAAGCCGACACTCGTGCCGACCGCTACGTAGCCAAGGTTTCCCCTGACTCGGGCGAGCACCGCAAGGGCGAAGCGAAACAGACGGTCCGCGATGCCGGCGTGGTTCGCTAGGGCACCGAGAAAGATGAAGAGCGGCACGGCTAGCAGCGGGAAGCTGCCCATGGCGTTGGTGACGCTTCGCAGCGCCATACCGGTGGACTGGCCTTCGAGCACCATGTAGAGGAGCGACGGGCCAAGGAATGCGAACGCAACAGGAACGCGGATAACGAGGAGTACGGCAATAAGCAGGCCGAGGATTAAGAGGCTCATGCGGCCGTCACTTCACTTTCGTCGTAGTCCGTGAGCTTCGGACCGTTGATGAACACATCGGCTGCGGCGATGGCCGACCGGATGGTGAGGCTCACCACCCCGATGAGCACGGGGATATAAACGAGCGACATGGGCAGGCGCAGCACGGGCGACTTGATGATGCTCTGCGTGGTCACGAGGGACCACGCCTCGTAGGTGAGACCGGCTCCGACGGCGACGACGATGACCAGGGCGATTCCCTGCACGATGCGCACGACCATCTGGTTCTTGAACGTGTCGACGATCTCGAGGGCGATGTGTCCGCGGTTGGTGATGAGCACACCCATTACCGAGAACGTGAGCCAGATCATCGAGAACTTCGCGAGCTCTCCCGTCCAGGCAAAGCCCTCGAACGGCGTGTACCGCTGAGCAGCTTGCGCGAAGACGAGTACGAAGATCGCGATTAGGGCGACGGCCCCGATCGTGATTTCGATCGTCGTTAGTACTTGAGCTATGCGCCGCAGAGGGCCCAGTCGCCTTTGACGTGGTTGTGGATTACTCACGAGACTTCCTTGTTTCCGGGAGCGCAGGCCACCTGCGCGGCACTAACGTACTGGTTATTACATTATTTATGCAAGACGACTTTCCGAATAATGTACAAATCGGTACATTAGCCATCATGCGCACTTCGATAGCCACCGTCTGTCTCTCTGGAAGCCTCACCGAAAAACTCCACGCGTGCGCGGCCGCCGGCTTCGACGGCGTCGAAATAATGGATGCTGATCTCACGAGCGCCTACGAATCCCCCGAAGAGATTCGCGCGCTGTGCGCACGGCTCGGCCTCAGCATCGATCTATTTCAACCATTCCGCGACTTCGAGGGCGTCGATGAGGTCACGCTCGCCGACAATCTGCGCAGAGCAGAAGCCAAGTTCGACATCATGGAGCGCATCGGCGCCGACACAATCCTGCTCTGCAGCAACGTCGGAACGGCCACCATCGACGACGACGAGGTTGCCGCACGCCAGCTCGGCCAGCTCGCCGATCTCGCCGCAGCCCGCGGCATCCGCATCGCCTATGAGGCCCTCGCCTGGGGCCGATACGTCGACGACTACCGCCACGCCTGGCGCATCGTGCAGCTCGCAGACCGCCCCAACCTCGGCGTCTGCCTCGACAGCTTTCACATCCTTTCGCGCGGCCACGACCCCGCAGGCATCGAGCAGATCGATGGCGACAAGATCTTCTTCTTGCAGCTTGCCGACGCCCCCGCCCTGCAGATGGACGTGCTGTCATGGAGCAGGCACCACCGCCTGTTTCCCGGCGAAGGAGACTTCGCGCTCACCGCATTCCTCTCCCATGTCATCCGGGCCGGCTATACGGGGCCGCTCTCGCTTGAGGTCTTCAACGACACCTTCCGCCAAACAGACGCCGTGCGAACCGCGGCGCATGCCCGGCGCTCGCTCACCTGGTTGGCCGATCGAACCGCGACGGAGAACGGCTGGAGCGAAGACCGGCTGGTGAGCGCCCAGGCCGCCCACGGCATCGACTTTGTCGAGGTCGCCGGCGCTGACCTCTCCGACCTGGACCAGATGCTCGCCCAGCTCGGCTTCGCGTTCCGCGGTCGCCACAGGAGCAAGCCAGTACGGCTCTGGAGCGCGGGCGATGCCCGCATCATCCTCAATGAGCAGGCCAAACATGAGCAGGCGCAGGTGGCCGGCTTCGGCCTCGTTGTAGACGACGCCGCTGCGGCCGTCGAGCGTGCGCTCGCCCTCGGCGCTCCCAGCGTCTTTCGTCGCACCTATGCCGGAGAACACGAGCTGCGCGCCGTTGCCGCACCGGATGGCACCGAGGTCTATTGGCATGATCAGCCCGCTGACGAGTCCTGGGCGACCGAATTCGACGGCGGCAGCACCATCGGTGCGACGGCCGGGGTCATCGACCACGTCAACCTCGGATACCGCTGGCAAGACTTCGACGATGCGGTGCTCTTTGCCGCGAGTGCACTCTCTCTCACGGCCGAATCGTCCTCCGATGTGCCGAGCCCGAACGGCTTGGTTCGCAGCCAGGTCATGCGCACAGAAGACGGCGTCGTTCGGCTTCCCATGAACCTGGCACCACCCACCGCTCCCCTGCCCACGCGGCACATTGCGGTGCGGTGCGACGATGCGATCGCCGTTGCTCGGCATGCGCGGTCCGCTGGGCTCACCTTCTTGCCGATCCCCCGCAACTACTACGACGATCTCTCGGCCCGGTTCGACCTCGACGAAGGATTTCTTGCCACGCTGCAGGAGCTGGATCTCTTTTACGATCGGGATGCAGATGGCGAGTTCATCCACTTT
>NZ_JBACFR010000267.1:0-2778 GCF_056262345.1 Homoserinimonas sp. | reverse complement strand
AACGCTCGAGCAGGGCGGCACATGGGATCTCGCCGGGGTAGCGATCGTGACGGCACTCTGGCTCGTGTTTGGCCTCATCGCGTGCCGGCTCACCTTTCGCTGGATTCGCAAGGACAGCTAGGTGTTTCTCAATCGCGGGTGAAATGCTGCGGCAGCGGCGATCTCCATCGTTCTGGTCGGTGTGTTGCTGGCAACCACCCCCGAGCCCTGGCGCATCGCGCTGGGGCTCGGGGGTGTCACGCTGTTTTTGCTCGCGTGGGTGCTCTTCTCCCGGTCGAGCGCCGAGGGCAACGCCCCGGCCCTCGCGCTCACCGCGGCACTCATCGTTGCGGGCGGCATCGGCACCGCGGCAACGGCCAACTTCGCGATCTTCCAGTGCGTATCGTTCCCCCTGATCTGGGTTCTCGCGCGGGGCACCAGAGAGGCGATCATCGCCAATACCGCCGGGGCGCTCGCGGTAGGGCTCGGGTTTCTGGTCAGCATCTCTTCGGAGCCAGAAGCCCTCCCCTCGATCGGCTACACGGTTGCTCTTTCGCTCGCCTTCAGCATCGCCCTCGGGCTCTGGATCACGCGCATCGTCACGCAGAGCGAACAGCGCAACGAACTCATCGGAGAGCTCGAATCGACCCGTGAACAGCTTGCGGCGGTGAGTCGCGACGCCGGAACGATCGCCGAACGCGAACGCCTTGCGCGCGACATCCACGACACGATTGCGCAAGACCTCACGGGGCTCGTGATGCTCGCCCAGCGCGCGAGGCTTGAGACCGACGAGGGTCGCAGAAACACGCTCCTCGCTCATATTGAGGACAGCGCCCGGGACGCTCTGAGCGAGACCAGATCCCTGGTCGAGGCAGGGTCACCCCGCTCCCTCGACGCCGGTCTCGCGGCCGCGCTCGACCGGCTTGCCGAGCGCTTTCGGCGCGAAAGCGGAATCGCCATAACCGTGGTGAGCGACAAATCTCCGCTCGATCGCGACTCAGAGGTCGTCGTGCTTCGATGCACGCAGGAGGCACTCGCCAATGTTCGGAGGCACTCCGGGGCATCCAGCGCGAGCATCCGCCTGAACAAAAGCACCCTCGTCGTCAGCGACGACGGCCGGGGCTTTGACCCTTCACTCTCGACGAGCGGTTTCGGGCTGAGCGGTATGCGCGACCGCCTTGCTCTCGCTGGCGGCAGCCTCGATATCGCGAGCGGGGCCCGCGGGACCACCCTGACGATGACCATCGCCGGGGAGCCCTCATGACAATTCGCATCCTTGTCGCCGACGACCACGAGATCGTGCGCGGCGGAATCGTGGCATTGCTGCAGACGGCAGCGGATGTCGAGGTCGTCGGCCAAGCAGCGACCGGCATCGAGGCTGCCGAGCTTGCCCTCGCCCTTGAGCCCGATCTTGTGCTGATGGACCTGCGCATGCCGGGCATCGACGGCGACGCCGCCACCACCCGCATCCTCTCGGAGAAACCGGGCATTCGGGTGCTCATCCTGACGACGTATGAAAGCGACGACAGCATCCTGCGCGCGATAGAGGCAGGGGCGAGCGGTTACCTGCTCAAAGCGGCCCCGCAGGACGAGATTTTGGCGGGAATTCGCGCGGTCATGCGCGGCGAGGTGGCGCTGGCGCCGTCCGTGGCGGTAGCGCTCGTCAAAGGGATGCAGCAGCCCGTCGGCCCCTCACTGAGCCCGCGCGAGACGGAGGTTCTGGCACTCGTCGCGCAGGGGCTAAGCAATCCACGCATCGCCGAGGCCCTGTTTGTGGCCGAGGCCACGGTGAAGACCCATCTGCTGCATACGTTCGAAAAGCTCAAGGTCAACGATCGGACCCGCGCCGTGACCCGGGCGATGGAGCTCGGGCTGCTGTAGCCCGGGCGCCTGCCCGCGACGCTGCCCGGCTGGCGCGGGCGCTGCATCTCTTAGAGGCTGAGCCCCACGAGGATGGGCTCCGGCTGAAGGAGCACCCCGAACTCGCCCATAACCCTGGTCTGCACATAGCGGCCCAGCTCGGCGATCTCCACGGCGGTTGCCCCGCCCGTGTTGACGATTGCGAGCGTGTGTTTGCTCGAGATCGCTGCGCGGGAACCGGGCAGGGCGAAGCCGCGCGTAATGCCCGACCGCTCGATCATCCACGCCGCGCTCAGCTTGACCCGAGCATCTGTGGGGGTAGCGGGCTTGAGCTGCTGCAGCAGATCCGGGCGATCGAGCGGGATCACGGTGTCGGCAGCCTCTGGCTCGAGGCTCCAGCGCGGAGCATCCGCTGGCAGTGTCGCCGCGAACCTGGCGCTCACGATGGGGTTCGTGAAGAACGAGCCCGTGCTCACCGAGTCGGGGTCGGAATCCGACAGCACCATGCCCTTCGATGCACGCAATCGCAGAACGGCCTCACGCACAGCGGCAACGGGCTGCGTGTCGCCTGCCTCGGCACCCAGTTCGCGCGCCAACTGCGCATAGGCGATGGGGGCGCTTTGGCCGCCGCGCTTGAGCCGAACCTCGACCGCCAGCACAATGCCGCGACGCCCCTGCTTCATGGCCGACATGCGGTAGCCAAGGCCGAGATCGGCGGCGGGGATGCGAGTCGTTTCGCCGGTCAAATAGTCGAGAAAGTCGATGGCGACGAGGGTGTCAGAAAGCTCTTGCCCGTAGGCGCCGATGTTTTGCACGGGAGCCGCACCGACGGATCCGGGGATGCCGGAGAGGGCCTCGACGCCGCCGAGGCCAGCCGCGACCGTCTGTGCGACGAAGCCGTCCCACGACTCCCCCGCCTGCACCCGCAGAATCACGTCG
>NZ_JBACFR010000266.1:0-5539 GCF_056262345.1 Homoserinimonas sp. | reverse complement strand
CACGTGATCGTGACCACGGTGCCGGCACCGGGCGAGGAGTCAACGCGCGCGACTCCCCCGACACCCTGCATCCGCTCGATTATCGACACGCGAACGCCCAGACGCTCTGCCGGGATGTCGCCGAGGAGAAACCCGCGCCCGGCATCACCCACCTGAACGACAATCCCGTCCTGCGCCCGGCGCACGGTAACCCAGCGAGAGACGCTTTCGTCGCCAGCATGGTGAAAGCTGTTCACCATGGCCTGCAACGTGGCCGCATACAGCGCCTCTGCCGCCATCGTGGGGAGCGTCCCGTCGCCAGCCTCCTCGGCCGACATGGCGAACGAGGCTCGCATCGTGTCTCGCACACTACAGATTCGCTTGACGACATCCCGAACCGGCACGAGTGTTTCGTCATCAGAGGGGGCTGCCACCGCTTGTTTGAGGTGGACTATGGCATTGCGGGCGAGGTGCGCGGCCTGGTGCTGCTGCTCCTCGGTCTCGGCCCGGGCAGCGGAGAGGAACGTCGTGAGCACGGTGTCGTGCACAAGGGAATCAACCTGGACCCGCTCCACCTCAGTGGCGTGTTCCCGAACGGCGTCGAGATAGCGAGCGAGTGCCATCGACTGCGCGTCGTCGACCCGTCCCGCCGCCGAGCGCAGCATCGTGATGATCACGAGGACCGCCCCGCCCAAGAGAATCGAATAAACCACGTCGAGCGCGGTGATGGTGAGGGAGCCTGAGCCTCCATACGGTGTCAGCCGCACGAGCCCATAGATCACGGGGGCGACGATCAGATAGAGGGAGGCTGCCACGACCGGGAACGCCACCGCGGCGGCGGCGGTAGAGACGGTCATCATCAGCCACAGCCACGGCCGATCGGTGCCCTCCCACGGAGCGAGTCCGACCGACAGCGGCCAACTCACGAGGATGATGAGAAACACGAAGGCGAAGATCGCGTTGATGATCTCGGCGCCCCGTTTGATTAGCGACGCGATGAGGCTGATCACCAAGAGTCCGTAGACGGTCCCTACCGTGCTGAACCACCACGCCGCGTCGATCAGATCGCGCTGGGCCAGAGCGGTCGGCAGCGATTGGGCGCCGAAGAGGAGCCCGAAGACGGCCACGGCGCGGGCGATGACAATCTCCAGGCTTGCACGGCTGATCGGGCGCCGCACCGACCTGGTCGACACCGGGGGTGGTGTGACCGGTGCGCTACGCGCCATTGATGGATTCGACGTCCATGCTGGGCAGAATCCCGTCTTCGACGGCCCGCCTGAGCAGATCGACCTTGGTGGGAGCCGGCCGTCCGACCTCCACATACTTCAAGCGGATGCGGTCCAAATATTCGCGGGCTGTTGAATAGCCGATCCCCAGCTTCTCCGCTGCGAGTTTGAGCGGAAGCCCCGAGGCGTAGAGGTGCAGAATCTCGCGTTCACGACGCCCCAGCTGCGCCTTAGCAAAGTCGCTGTCGGCATCGATAGCCGTCGCCCACTCAAGGTTATTGAGCACGTCTCCGCGGGCGACCGTCTCGACCGCCGTCATCACGATCTGCGTGGCAGACGATTTAGGGATGACCCCGGCCGCGCCTGCGGCGAGCGCCTCCCTCACCAGCACGACACGGTCGGCGATGCTGTGCACGAGCACCGCGGAGCCGGTCGCCTGAACCCGCTTAACGTTCTCGGTCACGGTCGACCCATCGCCGAGCGACAGGTCAAGAACGACGACGTCGTTCTCCCGGCCGCCGAGTTCGCGTTCAAACTCGCCAACGGAGGCCGCAGCCACGATGAAGTCAAAGCCCGCCTCGAGACACGCTGAGCGCAGCCCCAGCCGAACCGACTCGTGGTCATCGACCACAGAAACCCGCACAGGGTGGGCAGAGGATCCGTTCATGGATCGGTACCTCACATCTCTCAAAATCGGGGCGAGAGTCAATCGGGGGCACGATAACTCACCCCCATGCTAGACCGGCTGGGGCCTCAGACTACGAAAGTTTCAGTCTCTAACAAGAGTTGCGACCGCCTCAACATGGTGGGTGTTGGGGAAAAGGTCGAATGCTTTGAGTCGCTCAAGGCGGTATCCGTGGGCCGAAAGAAAGCCCAGGTCTCTGGCGAGAGCCACGGGATCACACGCAACGTAGACCAGTTGGCTCGCACCGAGGTCAGCGAGCGAGTCGATGACCTCTCGACCGGCGCCGGCGCGGGGCGGGTCGAGCACGACCGTCGAGCCGTCGAGCGACACACCCGTTCGCTTGAGCTGCTGCAGGTAGCGGTCGACCCTGGCGGTGATGGCCTGAGCTCCGAGCCATTCCTGCAGATTCTCTGCGGCGTGGTCTGTCGCGAGCGAGTCGCTCTCGACCGTCGTGATGCGCGTCGTCGGGCCGAACCTGTCGCCGACGGCCGCAGCCAACAATCCGACCCCTCCATAGAGGTCCTGATTGGCGGCGCGCGGGTCGAAGCGCGTCTCGTCGATAGCATCCTGCACCGCCGTGGTCAGCGTCTGCGCCGCCGCCTGGTGCACCTGCCAAAAACCTCGAACGTCGAGGCGGAACTCCCGCTCCCCCACGACCTCGACGATGGACTGTGCCTTGGGGCGACCCTTGGCATTCGCGTCGCCCGCGATCACGAAGGAGTTGCTGCCGGATGGGGCAACAACATCCACATGGGTCGAGCCCGTGAATCTCTCGGTCAGCGGCGTAATGCGCGCCACCTCGGGAGCCGCGAGCGGCACGCTTGTCACGGGGATCACCCGGTGGGATCGGGATGAATACGGACCGAGGGTGCCGTCTTCTGCGACGTGCAGGCGCAGGCGTGTGCGCCATCCGGTGCCGTCGGCGGGTCCTGCGATCGGCTGAACCTCGACATCGGTGTCCAGCGCGGCCATGCGCTTGATGGAGTCGACGAGCACCTGACGCTTGAGCTCGCGCTGATGCCCGATCTCAATGTGGCCGAATTCGGCGCCGCCGGCACGATCTTCGGGAGCGCGATCCACCGAGGCCTCTGCCCACACATGGGGCTGGCGGTGCGGCGACGCCTCGATGACCTTCACGGTCTCGGCTCGCCAGAACGACTTCTTACGGTCCTCCGTGATCTCAACGAGCACGCGCTCGCCGGGGATCGCGTCGCTGACGAAGATCACCCTGCCATCGTGCCGTGCGACGGAGATTCCCCCGTGCGCGATGTTGGTAACGTCGACTTCGAGCCGTGTGCCCTGCATTTCACCCATCCCACGAGCATAGGAGCCCCGCGCTGAACGAAACGCCCGACGCCGAGCCCGTGCGTCTCTACCTGGCCTCAACATCCCCCGCGCGACTGGCGACTCTGCGCTCTGCTGGCATCGAACCGGCGGGCCTCATCAACCCCGGCGTCGACGAAGAAGCACTCGTCGCCCGGCGCGAAGAAGAGCGTGGCGCCCCGCTCTCTGCCGCCGAAATGGTTGCCGAGCTGGCGAGGGCCAAGGCCGAGGCCGTTGTCGGGTCGCTCGTCGATGGCGAGCCAATAGACGGCTTCATTCTTGGCGGCGACAGCGCGTTCGAACTCGACGGGGTGATCTATGGCAAGCCTCACACCGCCGACATCGCGCGCGAACGATGGGCGCGCATGATCGGCAAAACCGGGGTACTTCACTCTGGGCACTGGCTCATCGACCACCGCGGCGGCACGGCGTCCGGTGGCATCGGGCAGGTCGAGGATGCCACGGTCGAGTTCGCCGCCGACATCAGCGACGCCGAGATCGAGGCCTATATCGCGACGGGTGAACCGCTCGCCGTGGCCGGTGCCTTCACGATCGACAGCAGGGGGCAGGCATTTATCTCCCGCATCTCTGGCCAACCGAGCACCGTCATTGGTCTCTCCGTGCCCACCCTGCGAGCCCTTCTCGGCACAGGATTCGGCGTGGAGTGGCACCGGCTCTGGAACCGCTAAAACCCGGGGAAATCGCGTCCTCCTGTAGACATCCCATTGAAGCGACACGAGATTTTTGTGACCCTTATCCAAAGAACCGGTCCCCAGGGCGAATAAGCTGAACAACTATGCCCCGTATCTCGAAGGTCCTTATCGCCAACCGTGGCGAGATTGCCGTGCGCATCATCCGGGCCGCTAAGGACGCTGGCATCTCCTCCGTTGCCGTCTACGCCGACCAAGATCGCGACGCCCGCCACGTGCGCCTTGCCGACGAGGCCTACTCGCTCGACGGCAGCACGAGCGCAGACACCTACCTCGTCATCGACAAGATCCTCTCGATCGCTCGCCGCTCCGGCGCTGACGCCGTGCACCCTGGCTACGGATTCTTGGCCGAGAACGCAGACTTCGCGCGGCAGGTCATCGGCGCGGGCCTGATCTGGATCGGCCCCTCCCCCGAGGCCATCGAGAAGCTCGGCGACAAGGTCTCCGCCCGCCACATCGCGGAGAAGGTCGGCGCTCCGCTGGCACCCGGAACCCTCAACCCCGTCAGCGGCGCAGACGAGGTTCTCGACTTCGTGGATGAGCATGGGCTCCCCGTCGCCATCAAGGCGGCGTTCGGCGGCGGCGGCCGCGGCCTCAAGGTCGCTCGCACCCGCGAAGAAGTCCCCGAGATGTTTGAGTCAGCCACCCGCGAGGCCATCGCTGCCTTCGGCCGCGGCGAGTGCTTCGTCGAAAAGTACCTCGATAAGCCGCGACACGTAGAAACCCAGTGCCTGGCGGATACTCACGGCAACGTGGTTGTCATCAGCACCCGCGATTGCTCCCTCCAGCGTCGCCACCAGAAGCTCGTAGAAGAAGCGCCGGCACCGTTCCTCACCGATGCCCAGAACGAACTGCTCTACAGCTCGTCCAAGGCGATTCTGCGAGAGGTCGGCTACGTCGGCGCCGGCACCTGCGAGTTTCTCGTCGGCCAGGACGGCACCATTTCGTTCCTTGAGGTCAACACCCGGCTTCAGGTTGAGCATCCTGTTTCAGAAGAGGTCACGGGCATCGACCTCGTGCGCGAACAGTTCCGACTCGCCGAGGGCGGCGTGCTCGATTACGACGACCCCGTGCCGCACGGCCACTCGTTCGAGTTCCGCATCAACGGAGAAGACCCCGGGCGTGGCTTCTTGCCCTCCCCCGGCCCCATCCACGTATTCCGCGTTCCCGGCGGCCCCGGAGTGCGCGTCGACAGCGGCGTCACCACGGGAGACGTCATCAGCGGCGCCTTCGACTCCATGATCGCCAAGCTCATCGTCACGGGCAGCAGCCGCGAGGACGCGCTTGAGCGCTCGCGCCGCGCCCTCGACGAGTTCGAGGTTGCCGGCTTGCCCACCGTGCTGCCATTCCACCGCGCCATAGTGCGAGACCCCGCCTTCACCTCCAGCCCCTTCAGCATCTACACCCGCTGGATCGAGACTGAGTTCGCGGGAAACCTCGAGCCCTGGAGCGGCGAGCTCGAAGACTCGGGCCCCGCACCGGAGCGCCGCAGCGTGACTGTTGAGGTCGACGGCAAGCGCGTCTCGGTGAGCCTCCCTGGGCGAATCGTTCCGACGGCCGGCGCGGCAACGCTCTCCGCTGCACCCCGTCGCCGCGGCGGAGGTGGCGGCGTCTCG
>NZ_JBACFR010000265.1:0-3029 GCF_056262345.1 Homoserinimonas sp. | reverse complement strand
CCAGGCCGCGAGCCGCGGACTGCTCACGCGCGTCACCCCTGCTGGCATGCAGGGCGAGATTTTCGGCCTCTACGCCACGACGGGTCGCGTCGCCAGCTTCCTCTCCCCTCTCGCCTGGGCGCTCTTCCTGAGCATCTTCGGCGGCATCATCTACGGCGTGCTCGGCATCGGCCTCGTGGTGCTGATCGGCCTCATCATGCTGCTCTTCGTGCGTCTGCCCAAGCACGAACGCGTGGGGTGACCCGCAGCATCCGCCGCCCTCTTCATAACGAGGGTGGCGGATCGCGCCAATCGAGGGCACTCTGAGGAAATGACCAACCCCACTATCGTCAACGCTGAACTCCTCCGCTCGCTGCACGTGCCCGGTTCACCG
The DNA here is from genome assembly GCF_056262345.1 of Homoserinimonas sp. Lineage (NCBI taxonomy): Bacteria > Bacillati > Actinomycetota > Actinomycetes > Micrococcales > Microbacteriaceae > Homoserinimonas > Homoserinimonas sp. The sequence continues at coordinate 2,656 of NZ_JBACFR010000265.1, read as the reverse complement.
CTCATCGTGACCAATGTGTGGGATGCCGTTACCGCCCGCATCGTCTCCGAAGTTCAAGGGGTCAAGGCCCTCGCCACAGCGAGCCACTCGATCTCGTTCGCCCACGGTGTGCCCGATGGCGAAGGACTCACGGTAGACCAGGCGCTCGCCGCCGCGAAGCTCGTCATCGACGCAACGTCGCTGCCGGTGTCTGTCGACTTTGAGAAGGGGTATTCGGCCGACGCCAAGGGGGTCGAAGACAATGTGGCCCGCCTCATCGAGGTGGGCGCGGCCGGCCTCAACATCGAGGACAGCATTGGCGCGGCCAAGGCCCCGCAGTTCGATATCAAGACGGCAGCGGCGCGCGTGGCCGCGGCGCGCAGTGCGGGAACCGTTTCGGGCGTACCGATTACGATCAACGCCCGCGTCGACACCCTCGCGAGCCCTGCCGGCGACTGGGACGAGGCAATCAAGCGGGCCAACGCCTATATGCAGGCGGGCGCCGACTGCATCTTTATGCTCGGCCTCTCCGACGAAGCCAAGGTTGAGCGCGCCATCAAGGAGATCGACGGGCTCGTCTCCGTGATCGGCACGCCCGGCGGCGTGCCCCTCAAGCGGCTCGCCGACCTCGGGGTCGCCCGCGTGAGCTTTGGCCCGGGCACGATGGGCCTGACCCTCGCCCACCTCAAGGGCGCGGCGACCGACCTGGTCGCGCTGGGCGACTACCCAGAGGAACTCGCCTTCGAGTTCTAGCCTTTCGCCGTTGCTGGGCGGATGCTGCGGTTGCGACGGCGACGCTTGCCGCGATCGTGGGGCGTGCGTATGGTCAGGGCATGGCTGAAAGACCGATCGGATTTTGGTTGAGAACCGTCGACCAGCTCATCGACCAGCGCTTCGATGCCATCATCGAAGAGCACGGCGTGACCCGGCGCCAGTGGCAGTTGCTCGGCGTCATCGCCGCGGGCAAGGCCACCGTCGCCGAACTCGACCGAGCAATCGCCCCCTTCATCGACGCCGATGCCGGCGAAAGCGCGTTAGAGCAGCTCGATGAGCTCGTCGAAAGCGACTGGGTTGCCGTGGACGGTGAGTATTACGAGCTCACCGAGCGCGGGCACAAGGCCTTTGTTCGCCTCACCGAGGTCGTCGACTCACTGCGCGGTTCGCTCGCCGAGGGCCTGACGGAGGACGAGTACCGCACCACCGTTACGTCTCTCGAACGTATGGCGCGCAACCTTGGTTTTACGGGCGACGAATCCGCCTAGAGGAACCCGCAACGCCTACGGGTGAATCGCCCACCAGGCGATGAGCAGCATCGTGACGAAGAAGCCGCTCACAAAGTTGAGGGCGAGAAACTTTCTCCACCCGCGGTTCGCCGTTTCGGCAGAAGCATCCGACACGTTCCAGAACGGTGCGCACGTGACCATGTAGGGCACCGCGAGGATGGCCCCGAGGGCGGTAGGCCAGCCCGTGAACAGCATCAGGATGCCCGCAAGGCCATAGGCCGCGACGGCCAGGCGCACGGTGCGCTTGCCGCCGAAGACCGTGGCGATCGACGCGATGCCACCTTCGCGGTCTGGCACGATGTCTTGCACCGCGCCGAATGCGTGGCTTGCCGCGCCCCAGAGAAAGAACGCCGCAAGAACGGCCCAGAGCTGCGGGGTGAACTGCGCCCCCGCGAGCACAAGCCCATAGAGAGCCGGCGAGACGAAGTGCGTGCTCGACGTGATCGAGTCGAGAACGGGCTTCTCTTTGAACCGCAGCCCCTTGGCCGAATAGGCGTAGACGGCGAACATGCTGATCGCGAGCACGAGCCACGAGAGCGGGTTACCCACGACGACCAGGTACACCAGAAACGGCACCGTCGTGATGGCCGCCGCCCAGAGCGTGATGCGGTGCATCCGTGGTTCGAGAAGTGCTCCCTCGACCCCGCCCTTGCGCGGATTCTTGAGATCTGACTCGTAGTCGAAGACGTCGTTGATGCCGTACATGGCGAGGTTGTAGGGGATCAAGAAGAAGATCGTGCCGAGCACGAGGGTGAGATCGATTTCGCGGGTCGTTGTGACGTAGGCGGCCGCGAAAGGGAACGCCGTGTTGATCCAGCTCAGCGGGCGAGACGACACTACGAGCGTGGAGAGAGTGCTACCGAACGTCATTGCGCCCCCCAATCAGATGCCACAGCGAGGGCAATAACACCACGGCGGCGATGGCGTAGGCAAAATCTTCGAGCGGTGCGAGACCCAGAAACGCGCCGGAGATGCGGTCGGGGTTGTACCAAAACAGGTCGGCGGCGATCATCAGATTGTCGAAGACTGCGGTCATGAGAAGCACGGCGAGAGCCGTGAGCCCCACCGCGCGCCACTCTGGCGCCCGTCGAGAAAGCACCGCGGCGAGCGCCACCACCGCAACGACGGCGAGAAAGACGGCGTTCAGGGCCCAGTACGTCATTCTGCGCTCACCCCACGGGAACGGCGGGGCTCACGGGAACGACCAGGCCCACGGCGCCGTCGGAGCATGGAACTCGAAGCTCCGTAGGCGATCATCGTGACGTAGCAGAGCAGCGCAAGAAAGAAGATCTCCTCCAGGGGCAGGTGCGGCGCCAACAGGATGCCCGTCATAAAGGGGGAGTCGCCCCGAAAGAAGATGTCGAGCCCGATGCCGGCCAGATCCCACACCACAA
>NZ_JBACFR010000264.1:0-20641 GCF_056262345.1 Homoserinimonas sp. | reverse complement strand
GCGCGGCGGCCCTGTCGTCGCTCGCGAGCATCTGCCCGAGTGATCTGGGCACGATCTGCCACGAGAGGCCATAGCGGTCTTTGATCCACCCGCACTGGCTGGCGACTGCTCCGCTGTCGAGCATCGCATCCCACACCCTGTCGATCTCGGCCTGGCTGTCGAGCTCGACAGCGAAGGAGATCGCCTCGGTGAAGGCAAAGGCGGGGCCGCCGTTGAGTGCCTGGAACGGCGCACCGTCGAGTTCGAAGTCGACCCCGAGCACGCTGCCTTCGGCCTTGGCTGCGCCGTCGCGATAATGCACGACCCGCGTTATCCGTGAGTTAGGGAACAACCCGGTATAGAACTCGGCGGCCTCTTCTGCCTGGTTGTCGAACCAGAGGCACGGTCGCAGCGATGCCATCTCAGGTCTCCTCGACCGGATCGGTGATCACACCCTCCGGCTCGGCCGGCCGCACGATGTGATGGCTCCCGAGCTGGGCGGCAAGCTTTTGCCCCTCCTCGATGGCCTCTTCGCGGCTCGAGAAGCTCTCAGAAATTTCTTCGTGGCCAATCACTCGGTTCACCCACTGGCCGCGCTTATCAAGCGTTTCGATGTCGCCGTCACGAAGTTGGTCGTCAGCCATAATGCCTCCTCGCCGAAGGGTACGTCGTGCTCCCCAGTCAACGCCCGGCGGAGCCCGATGTAAAGGTGCGAGGAGCTACTTGGCAGCCTTGGCCTTGGCATCGAGCCCGGCGCTCTGGCGTGCGAGCACCTCGCCGAACTCCTTGGCACTCAAAGGGCGGCCATAGTAGAAACCCTGGCCGATGCGGCAGCCTTCCGAGCGCAGGAGGTCGACCTGGCCGATGGTCTCGACACCTTCTGCGATGATGCCGAGCCCGAGGCCTTCGGCGAAGTCGACCATTGAGCTCACGATCGCGCGGGCGACGGCATCCTCTTCCATAACTCCCACGAACGTGCGATCGAGCTTGATGAAGTCGATCGGAAAGTCCATGAGGTAGGCATACCCGCTGTTGCCCGTGCCAAAGTCATCGAGGCCCAAGCGGGCGTTGGTGCGCAGCAGCCCCAAACGCTCCTTGACCGGGGGCGTGCCCTGAATGATCATCCGCTCGGTGAGCTCCAGGTGGAGTTCTGCCGAACCGAGGGCCTGGGATGCGCCGTCGAGTTGCACGAGCAACTCCGGGCTCATGATCGTGGACGCGCTGAGGTTAACCGACACCATTTCTAGCGGATGCCCGGCCTCCGCCCACAACGCCGTCTGGCGGAGTGCCTGGCCCAGCACGAAGAGGTCGATGCGGTCCACGATGCCCGCTTCTTCTGCGATGGGAATGAAGAGGTCTGGGCCCACCGGAGACTCCCCGTCGGCGAGGCGAACGAGAGCCTCGAACCCAATGATCAAACCAGAGTCGAGGTTGACGAGGGGCTGGTAGTGCACCGCAAGACCAGCGGTGGCATCGCCGTCATCGTCCAGCGCTCGGCGCAGGCGCCCCTCGATGGCGAACCGGCTCATCATCACGGTGCGCAGTTGCTCATCGAACACGCTCACACGGTTGCGACCCGTGCCTTTCGCTCGGTACATGGCGAGGTCGCCGCTGACGAGCAATGCGTCGATTTCGGAGTCGGGGTCGTCTGTCGCGACGGCGCCGACACTGACTCCGACCGTCACGGGATGGGGGGCCTCGTCGAGTTCGATGGGATCGGAGAGCACCGCCACAAGCTGGCGCCCGACCTCCTCGATGTGCTCGGGAGATGTGCGGGGCATGAGCACGAGAAACTCGTCGCCGCCCATGCGCACGACCAGGTCGATTCCGCGCACCATGGTTTTGATGCGCTGGGCGATCTCGATGAGCAGCTGGTCTCCTGCGGCATGCCCAAGCGAGTCGTTGACCTGTTTGAAGTGGTCTAGGTCGAGCATGAGCACACCGACATGCTGGGCGTTAGTGCGCATCCCCGACAGAACGCCGGGAGCGGACTCCATAAGGTGAGCACGGTTGGCCAGACCTGTGAGCGGATCGTGGAGGGCAAGGTAGGCCAGGCGCTCGTGGGCTCGGCGCTTCTCCGTGATGTCGCGCACCGTGGCCACGGTGATGCGAGAGCCCGACGCGAGCTTGACCCCGCCGATGCTGATTTCTACGGGCACAGCGGTGCCATCTTTGCGCTGAGCGAAGATGTTGCTGCGCGACGACATTGTTGCGGCGCGGTCGTTGCCGTCGTAATTGTCGCGGAGCTTTACGTGGCCGCGTCGCAGCGGCGTGGGGATGAGCGTCTCGATCGGTTTGCCCGTGAGCTCGCCCTCTTCGTAGCCGAGCATCGCGCCAACGCGATCGTTGACGAGGAGGATTGTGCCCGTGTCATTTACCACGACAACCGGGTCGGGCATGGCCGCCAACACCAACGCTAGATTGTCGAGGGTTGCGCTTGTGGACCTGTCACCCAGGCCCCGCTCCTGGGTGCTACTCATACGCACGATTCTACTGGCTCAGCCCACTCTCGGCTGCTGGCGCTCGTTTGGGGGACAGCCGTTCGCCGGGTCCCCGGGCGCACCTGCTAGGGAATGTCGACGATCTCTTTGCCGAGGGGCAAAAGTGCGACGGGCACCATCTTGAAGTTGGCGATGCCGAACGGGATGCCGATGATCGTGACGCACAGCGCGATGCCGCTGATGATGTGCTCAAGAGCGATCCACCATCCGGCGAGGATGACCCAGACCACGTTGCCGAGCGCAGACCCGACACCGGCGGTCGGCTTGTCGACCACGGTCTTGCCGAATGGCCACAGCGCATAGATACCGATGCGCGCTGCGGCGATGCCCCACGGGATCGTCACGATCAGAATGCACATGATGAGCGCCGCGAGCATGTAGCCCAAAAACAGCCAGAACCCCGACAGCACGAGCCAGATGATGTTAAGCAGAGTTCTCATAGTGAGGCCATTGTGGCAGGTGACCCTGAACCGCTACCTCGTGGGCAGGGCGAGCTGCTTAGCGGCCGATCACTCGGTCGATGCTCATGACCAACACGACCCGGTCTGCCCGGTCTGGCGGGGCCTGCTGCCCGGCGTTTCCATAGCGACGCCCCAGACGAACATAGAAGTCGCCCTCCGGGTCGGGAATCGTCTCGATCAGGCGCCCCCTCACCTCCACGTACACCAGCGGGTTTGCCGGGTCCCACACACAGAGGGCCATCGAGGGGTTCTTCTGCAGGTTGCGAAACTTTGCCCGCTTTGTGGTGTGGGTAAAGCAGATCGTGTTGTCGACCAGCTCAAACCACATCGGGTTCACCTGGGCTGTGTTGTCGGGCCGCACGGTGGCGAGAGACCCAAAGTTGGCATTCGTCAGCAGTGGGCGCAGGTGTTCGGCAATCGTCGCGGTCATGCCCTCATCCTGCGCTCGCTGTGCCGGATGCGCCAGTGCCAGCTGTGCTCAACCGAGCTGAGTCAGCACCGCCAACACCGCGGCGGCAAGCCCTAGAGCAAAGCCCAGCGACCCCAGCGAACGCAGGCGGGCGGCGGAGAGCACGCTGCCGCGGAGTGCCTCGAAGCGGGCGACAGCATCGGGGTCGACCGCGGCATCCGCCGTCGTGTGCCACGTGCGCGGATTGGCTGCGGCGCTCACGATCTCGTGCCTGTCGAAGTCGTCGATCACCGGCACCCTGCGGTTGAAGTAGGAGACGAGATCGCGGTCACACAGCACGGTCACATCGTCGGGAGAGCCCGGCCCACCCACCGACATGGGCTCGACGAGCACCACAAGACCGCGCACCTCGATGCTGCGCCCCAGTGCGGCGCTGAGGAGGGTGGATGCTCTCCGTGATTCATGCCGCGAATTGCGCAGGTGGTCCTCGCGCTGCCCGTTGACCATGAGGAGCTTGGGTGAGACCCAAATCTTGGCGCCGTTGTGATGCTTGGTGTTGAGCGTGAAAACGCCCCCTGGGCCGATGACGACGTGGTCGATGTCGCTCATTCCGGAGCCCACGGGAACCGAGTGCAGCACGCTCCACTCCGGGCCGAGCCCAGCAAGCAGGCGGCCCACCAGCAGCTCGCCCGTGGCGCCCTGATACCAACTGACCGCAGCGGGGTGCAGGGGGTTACTTCCGACGATGCGCGCGAGTGTTCCGCGAGAAGACGCAGCCGATTGCTGTGCGAGGCACTCTTGAATCACGCCGTAGGCGGCAGGCCTGTCGGCCAGCGTGCCGCTGACTATCGAATCAGCCATTGATTCCTCCGAGTGGTGCACGATCCAGGTGCTTTTCCGAAGGCTAACAAGATGTGCCTCAGGATGCCCGACACCAGAAGGGGGGTCGCCGGCGGTTACTCCGTAAGGTCACGCAGTTTGCTCACCGTGGCCAGGTTGCGGCCCGTGCCTGCTACGCCGAGGCGTCGCAGCAGTGCCGCGAGGGACACCTGTTCCTTGCCAGCTCCGTTCGCGTACTGCACATAGAGATCCCGGCCCCTCACCTGCCACACATCGGAGCCCGTGGGCAGCTCTCGCGCGCTCTCCACTGCCTGCGCTGTGGGTTCGCCCGAGAGAAAAACGACGTACGAGAACCGCTTCTCCACGACCTCGAAGGGATAGGCATCCAGCGCCTCGCTCAGGTCGGAGTGACTACGGGACATCGCTTCGCGAAAGAACCCGTAGCGTAGCTCGATCTCACGCTCAAGCACGCGATCGAAGCGGTCGGGGTCGCCAGGAACCACAGCAACGAGATTGCCGGAGGCAATGTAGGTGCCGATGTGCGACGCCCCCAGCTCGGCTGCGATGTCACGAAGCTCCGCCATTGGCAGCTTCGCGGTGCCGCCGACGTTGACCGCCCGCAGCAGGATGGCGCGCTTATGCATGGGTCGAGTATGCGGCTCGCGGCTCGCTCGGGCAACAGCGCGTCGGGCAGGCTCAGGCCCAGAAGCTAACGTATTCACCAGAGCGACTCGGCCCCGGGAATCTTCGGGCGCCGCGCACCGTTGTGTTCTTCGAGCACCCAAAGGAGTTCCATGCCGACCAAAAGCGACTTCGTGCCCACCGAGGGCATCACCATGTTCAGCACCACCTGGTGCGGCTATTGCCGCAACCTCAAGGGGCAGCTCGACCGGGAAGGCATTCCCTACACCGAGGTGAACATCGAAGAGGTCGAGGGAACCGCCGAACTCGTCGCCGCCGTCAACGGAGGCAACCAAACCGTGCCGACCGTGATCTTTCCCGACGGGTCAACCGCAACGAACCCGTCGCTCGCCGACGTCAAGCAGCGCCTGGGATAGCTCATGCCCGAAACCGCGCGATTGCCGCGACACGACTGGCGAGAGCGCGAGCAGGCGCACCAGACCCGTGCCGACGAACTGACGCGCGGCTGGAGAGAGCGGCAACTGACCGGCGAATCACACCCGGTCGACGACTTCGTGCACACCTACTACCCCTTTAAGGCCTCGCATCTGCGCCGCTGGCATCCCGGTGCTGGCGTGGCACTCGAGGACTCCGCAGGGGACGAGCGCGCCGAATGGCGGTGGTACCGCCGTGACGCCAACGCCACCATGGTGGATGCCGAGGCGTTCGTCGAGGCCCGCGGCAGAAGCATCCGGTTCATCACGGGGCTTCTGGCGTCGACGAGCGCCCGACAGGGCCAGTTCGGATGCTTCGGGCTGCATGAGTGGGCAATGGTGTACCGGCAGGGCGAGCATCGTCATGCGACGCCCCTGCGGCTGACGCAGACCCAAACCGACGAGGTCGTGGAATCGCACCGCATCGGCTGCAGCCACTTCGATGCATTCCGCTTTTTCACGAAGGATGCTGCGCCGCTGAACACGCTCACTCCCAGCAGAGAGAATCAGCCGCAGCTCGAACAGCCCGGATGCCTGCACGCCGGTATGGACGTATACAAGTGGGCGACCAAGCTGGGGCCGCTTGTGCCAGGGGACGTGCTGCTCGACTGCTATGAGCTGGCTCGGGACATTCGCCAGCTCGATATGGCCGCCTCGCCCTATGACGCCACCACCTGGGGCGCCGAGCCCGTGGCCATAGAAACTCCGGAGGGCAAGGCGGAGTACGTGCGGCGGCAGCGCGAGTTTGCCCAGCGCGGCAATGCGCTGCGCGACCGCATCGTGGCGGCGGTCACCGCAGGGGTCGGCCCCCTGCTCGCAGAAGCGAACAGCTAGGGCGCACCCCCGCGATGCTGCGGCGATACTGCAGGTCAGCTACGCGTTAACGATCAGCAAGTCGTCGAGCGGCTTGCGCTCGCGCGGCGCAATCTCGCGAAGCCGGAGCTTCTCGGGCAGGTTCTCGGGCGCGCCCAGAACACCCAGCGCGGTGACCGATACTGGCTCCAGCTCGTCGCTCAGCCCGAAAGCGGCGCTCAGACCATCGGCGAGAATTCCGCCCATCTGGTGCACATGCATCCCATCGCGGTGCGCCTGCAGTGACAGGTGAGAAACCGCCTGGCCGAGGTCGTATTCGGCCCAGCGCAGCGGGGTTCCGTCTTCGGTCTTGGTGACCGCAATGTTGACGATGAGAACGGCAGCGGTCTCGGCCCACACCTGGTTGAACCCCATGAGGTTCTCTACGATCGTTGCGTGCTCAGGGGTGCCTCTGCGCGCGACGATGAATCGCCACGGCTGCGTGTTGCTGGCAGAGGGCGCCCAGCGGGCTGCCTCCAGTGCCGCAGTGATGGTCGACTCCGACACCTCGACGGTCGGGTCGAACGAACGGGGGCTCCAGCGGTTGGCCATAACCTCGCTGATGGGTGTGCTCGTTTCGGCACGACGGGAGGGGGTAGCAATGGTCATGAGCGCTCCTTGCAACACGGTTCACAATGATGGTGGACGCCGTTGGCCACTTCTATCTAACCCTGCGGCGAGCATCCGTATTCCTTGTGCCCCTCTCGTATCCTCCCCCGGCGTCGGTGGGATAGTGGGTGCATGAACTCGAGCACCAACACTCCGCCCGCCGCGGCCAAACACCCCACCGAGCGCACCCATCACGGCGACACCGTGATCGACCAGTATGAGTGGCTGCGGCAGAAGGAGAGCCCCGAGGTTGTCGCATACCTAGACGCCGAGAACGCGTTTACGGATGCGGCAACGGAACACCTCGCAGACCTGCGACAGACCCTGTTCGAGGAGATCAAGGGGCGCGTCAAGGAGACCGATCTGAGCGTGCCCGTTCGCGAGGGCGACTGGTGGTACTACAGCCGCACCGAGGAGGGCAAGCAGTACGGCATCCACTGCCGGGTACCAGCGCGGGGCCCCGACGACTGGACCCCTCCCGCCCTGCCCGAGGATGGCTCCGCCCTGCTGAACGAGCAGATTCTGCTTGATGACAACGTTGAGGCAGAAGGCCACGATTTCTTCTCGCTCGGCAGCTTCGATGTTTCGGGAGACGGCACCCTGCTGCTCTGGGCCGTCGACACCGAGGGTGACGAGCGTTACACGCTTCGGCTGCGTCGACTGGCGGGCGACTCGGCCCAGCTCGACGACGAGATCTCCGGCACTGCCGCCGGCGCCTTCTTCGACGCAACCGGCCGCTACGTGTTTTACACAACGGTTGACGACGCGTGGCGCCCCGACACCGTGTGGCGCCACGAGGTGGGCACCCCGTCGACCGCCGACGTCGCAGTGTTCACCGAGCCCGACGAGCGCTATTGGGTGGGCGCGGGCCTCACCCGCAGCCGCAAGTACGTGGAGATCGCTCTCGGCTCCAAGATCACAAGCGAGGTTCATCTGCTCCCCGCCGACGACCCCACCGGGGAATTCTCGGTCGTATGGCCCCGGCGGGAGGGGGTGGAGTATTCCGTCGAGCACGCCGTGATCGGCGGCGAAGACAGGCTCCTGGTTCTGCACAACGACGGCGCCCTCGACTTTGAGCTGGCGGATGTTTCTGCCGCAGACCCGCAGGGACCTCGCCGCACGCTCGTGGCCCACCGCCCCGGCATCCGCCTCGAAGGCGTGGATGCCTTCGCCACCCACCTCGTGCTCGAATACCGCAGGGAGGCGCTGCCCCGGCTCTCGGTGGCCCGCCTCGATGCCGACGCCGCCGTCGGCGCTCTCGACTGGCGGGAGATCGAGTTCGACGAGGATCTCTTTTCGTCGGGCGCCCGCGGTAACCCAGAGTGGAACCAGCCCACCGTGCGACTCGGGTACACAAGCTTTGTCACCCCGTCGAGCGTTTTTGACTACGACGTGGCGACCGCAACGCTCATCCTGCGCAAGCAGCAGCCCGTTCTGGGCGGCTACGACCCGAGCCTCTACACTCAACGCCGCGACTGGGCGACCGCCGCCGACGGCACGCTAGTCCCCTTGTCAATCGTGAGCCGGCGCGACGTGCAGACGCCAGCGCCCGCCCTGCTCTATGGCTACGGCTCCTACGAGCACAGCATCGACCCCGGCTTCTCGGGCGCCCGCATTAGCCTGCTCGACCGAGGCGTGGTGTTCGCGGTTGCGCATGTGCGCGGCGGCGGAGAGATGGGCCGCGCCTGGTACGAGAACGGCAAGTCCCTCACCAAGATCAACACGTTCAGCGACTTCGTGGCGTGTGCACGCCACCTCGTCGACACCGGGGTGACCACGGCTGATCGGCTGGTCGCGGAGGGCGGAAGCGCCGGTGGCCTGCTCATGGGCGCCGTGGCAAACATGGCACCCGACGCCTTCGCCGGCATCCTCGCCGCCGTGCCGTTCGTCGACCCGCTCACGAGCATCCTCGACCCGTCGTTGCCCCTCACGGTGATCGAGTGGGACGAGTGGGGCGATCCCCTGCACAACGCGGAGGTGTATGCCTACATGAAGTCGTACTCCCCCTACGAAAACGTGTCGGCGGATGCCCGCTACCCGCGCATCCTCGCGGTCACGAGCTTCAACGACACACGAGTTCTTTACGTTGAGCCAGCCAAGTGGACGGCCCGGCTGCGCGAGGTGGGCGCTCCCGTGCTGCTGCGCACCGAGATGGGTGCCGGGCACGGGGGTGTCAGCGGGCGATACGAGTCGTGGCAGCGCAGGGCATTCGAGCTGGCCTGGATGCTCGACGTCATGGGGCTAGCGGAGCAGGCAACCGCAACGAAATAGCCGGGGCTCCAACCACGGGCCTTAACGACGGATGCGGCGGGCAGATAATCTGCCCGCCGCATCCGCATTTCTGCGCCGCTCTAGATGCGCGGCTTTAGATGCGCCGCACTAGTTCTTAGCGAACCAGGGCGGATAGACCGAGACCTTGGGTGCGTGTGCGACCCCGTCAAGGGCTGCACGCACGGCGTCGCGAGCTCGCGAGTTGCCCACGCCAATGAGCGTGATCGACTCGAACGGCACGGAGCCGTGGACGAGCACCTCGGCGGAGCGCACCGTGAGGTCGTGAATGAGCACGGGGTCTTCTGAGTTCGCCGCGTCGATCGACTGCTCGATCATTCGGCGAAGACGACGCTCGGCGTCGTCGGGGCTCTCAGAGAAGGTAGCGCCTGAATCGCCGGCATCGGCATCCGTAACTACGATGCTGTCGCGGTCAAGGGTGCCGACCGTGCTCACGAGCACCACGAAGTCCGTGGGAGAGCTGGTGCGCGCGACGGCGGAGAGACGCGGGTCAACAGCGCCGATACGAAGACCAAGCCAGGCCAGCGAGTCCGGTGTGGCATAGAACGGAACGTAGTCGGCAACGACCGGGTCGTTCCCCTCTCCGCTGTGGACGACGGTAGTCTCCCGACGAACCTCTCGGGTGTCGGCCGACGAGATATCCACGACCGGCTTGGCCCCGGCAGTGTCGGCGAGCAATGCGCCAGCCGCGATGATGCCGGGCAGGTTGTCGACGTGGGTGATGTGAAACACGCGCTGCTCGGTGAGGTTAAGGGTAGAACGAACCACTGCTGCGGGGGCAACGGAGCGGCTGCGGGTGCTGCTGACGCGCCCGGTGGTGGTGGAGCGCACGGTGGCGCCAGTGCGGGCTGCTTTAGCTTCTGCAGCGACGCGCTTTGACTGAGCGATGAGGTCAGCTGACCGCACGCTGGAGCCGGGAACTCGGCCGGTGCGGGTCGAGCGAGCCGGCACAGCCAGCGTGGGCGGGGTGCAGATATCGCAAAGAATTTCGTCGAGTCCGTGTCGGCATTCGCTCACGCGGTGGGGGCCTTTCATGTTGCCTGCGCCTCCGGGTGCCTACTGCGCCGGAGTACGCGCTGCGTCCGCGGGGTGAACGGACGCCATCTTCTAGGTTAAGCGCCCGAGCGACCCGCTCAGTACCGCCAACGAGACTCACAGCATCTGTGAACCGCATTTGCGGCGACTATTCGACCCTACGCCGTCTTGGCCAGCTGCTCATCCCGATAGGCAGCGGTGACCAGGATGGGCATGTGATCGGAGGTGCCGCGCGGCAGCGTTTCGACGCTGTCGATGTCGAGCCCCATCGAGGTTGCGAGGTCGAAGTGTCCCCGAAAAAACTTGTACCGCGTGTACGTGCGGGTGTCACTGAGCGTGAGGTCGTATCCGCTGGCCACGACGCGCTTGCTCAGGTGGTTCTTGAACACGGGGTAGTTGAAGTCGCCCACCATGAGGGTGGGAAGTCCTGGGCCCATCTCCTGCAGCTGCTCGTGGGCGGTGCGAATCTGCTCGCGGCGCAGCGAGTTGAGCGCGGTCAAGGGCGCGGCGTGGAACGACGCGACGATGAGATCGCGACCGTGCTTGAGATCGGTGAGGCGGGTGGCGAGCAGGCGCTCATGAGCGGGCTTGAGCACCCGGTCGTGCAGCGACTTTCGCAGTTCGAAGGCCTGGGTGTCGAGTGCCGTGAACCGATTGCGTCGGTAATACACGGCGAGGCCGAGCCGATTGCGGTGCGTGGAGTCGGCCAGATGCAAGCCGCCGGCTTCTGCGGGAAGAATGCTGGTGTCTGCCTCTTGCAGACACAACAGATCGAGGTCAAAACCCTCTGCGAGCGCGTTGATCTCGCTCAGGGCACGGTTTTTGCGCAGGTTGTAGCTGATTACCTTCACTGCTCACCTTCTGTGGCGTTGTTCGCCGTAGGGATTGAGTTAAGACTATGACTCAACCCTTGGTGTTTCGTCCCACCCCGTTTGGGGGGTTTGGCATGTGCCTCGAAAAACATACTGCGACGGCAGCTTTCTTTCGTGACTTGTCCAGTCGATCGCGGGGCGACGCTGATCTTCGGGCAAATAGCCGAGGCGATAGACCGCCATGAGTTCGAGATCATCGGGCACGGCGAGCAAACGCTCGATCTCTGCCCACCGACCGGGCACCTCCATCGGGAACGAAATGAACTGGATGCCCATGCCCAGCTCGACGGTGGTCAGCCAGATGTTCTCCATCGCCGCCCCCATGCTGAACACGGAGTAGAACGACGAAAGCTCGCCCGGCCGGTACTCGGCCCTGTCGAGCATCACACCGATGAGAAGCGGCGACCCCGCCACGAGCTTGCGATTTTCAGCCCCCAGGGTTTGCGGAACCCGCAGGGTGTTCATGAGCTTCTGCCCTCTCGGGGTGAACGCCTGACCCGTGAACGGCCTCAGTGGGGCCGGCAGGCGGTCGAAGAGCATCCCACTGCGCTTTTCTTGCATCTCGCGCGCGCTGAATCGAAAGTAGGGCTTGTAGCGTTCGAAGAATGTGCCGTTGGACATGGCCTCGGTCATGCTCGTTCCGCTGATGTCCGCAATCGTTTCGATCGTTGGTCGATCGTCGATGAGAACGAAACGCCACGGTTGGCTGTTGAGCTGCGAGGGCGCCCGCCCTGCCACCTCCATGAGGAGCCGCTGATGCTCCTCTCGCACGGGCGTTGGCAGAAACGGCCCGTTAGTGGTCTTGCGGCGGCGAACGACGTCGAGAAATTCCACGGCTATCTCCCTGACCTGGTGGTGAGTGCGACGATGGTGATCACTGCAGCGGCGACATAGAACGGCGCAGCGATGAGCGCGATGAGCGGATGGGCGCGTGTGCGGGCGCTCACGGAGGGGATCGCTGCAAGAGGCGCCATGGCTGGCACGAGCATCCACCCGGCGGCCGATGTGCGGCGACGCTGCCGGATCGACAGGCCATGCTGTTTCTGTCGACGCGACCATGGCCGCCGCCGCATCCGCACGGCCTGGCGCACGCCGAACGACTCCCCGACGCCTGCGGCGACGGCAACCCCCGTGAGGGTGCAGGTGGCGATGTAGAGGGCGTGGTGAACCCAGCGGATGCCGCTGGTATCGACGGTTTTGCTGGCGACGGCTAGTCCGAGTGCCGCGTTGGCCGCATAGGCCGCACACGCTGCCCCGACGGCCACCGCAGGCGATACGCGCGCTAGGGGTTTCATGGCTTTCTATGATCGGGCGCAATCAGAGGCCGTGGGGAGAACTCACGGCGCGCATACAGGTGTGGGCGGCCTCCCCGAAGGAAGGCCGCCCACTTCGCTTAGCGCGGTATTAGCGAGACTCTGCGAGCTCCTCGCTGGCGCGGAGGTTCGGCGCCGTGACGACTGCGGTCGTTCCCGCGCCAAGCACGGGGCGGCGCAGCAGCGCGATGGCGAGCGCGCCGACAAGCAGCGGCACCACGAAAAGGAAGTAGATGCTGCCGGGCGCCCAGCCTGCGTCGACGAGGGCGCCGGCGAGGATGGGCGAAACGATCGTTGCCGAGCGCCCGATTCCGGTGATGAAGCCGACGGCCGTTGCGCGAACCGACGTCTCGTACATAACGGGGCCGATGGAGAACATTCCGGCGATGGCGGCGTTGGTGAAGACACCCACGAGCACTGCCGCGATCATCGCGGGGGTCAGCTCGTGCGCGAACGCACCGAAGAACACGAACGCGGCAGCCGCGAGCACGAACATCACCGAGAGGGTGCGCTTGAGGCTGAAGCGGGCCCCGATGTAGGCGAAGACGAGCGAGCCGATGATGGCGCCGATGCTAAAGAGCACTCCGGCCTGAATGCCCTGGGTCGACGAGTATCCCGACTCCGAGAGAAGCTTCGGGGTCCAGGAGTTCGCAAAGTAGAAGCTGCCCATGATCATCATGTAGGCGATAGCGAGCAGGATGGTCTTGGTCGCCTGGCCGTTGCGGAACACCTCGGCGAGACCGGTCTTGGGCGCGAGAGCTCCTGCGGCGCGAGCCGGCAGCTCGGTGACGGTGGCCTGGCCGAGACGAGCGAGGATCTTGTTGATCTTCTCGCGAGCGCCCTCCGGGCGCTTGGCGTCGAGGTAGTCGATCGATTCCGGCAGCCACAGGTAGACGATGGGAAGCATGATCAGCGTGATGATGCCGCCGAAGATGAATCCGGCGTGCCATTCGAAGTGCACGAGCAGCGCTGCGACGATGATGCCGCCAATCACGCCGCCGATGGGCTGGCCCGTGCTGTAGATGCTCACGGCCGTTGCCCGGCGCTTGGCGTTGGAGTACTCGGCGACGAGCACGTTGAGGTTCGACTGCATGCTGCCGACGGCGATTCCGGTGAGCACGCGGAAGGCGAGCAGAACCTCGTAGGTGGGGGCGAACGCCGAGGCGAACATGCCCACCGTGATGACGGCGGTGGCGATGAGCACCATCTTGCGGCGGCCGATTCGGTCGGCGAGCTGGGCCACAAAAATGGCTCCGATGGCCATGCCGGCGAGCGCGGAGCTCAGCAGGATGCCGAGCTGGGCCCCCGAGAGGCCCCATGATTCCGTGATTGCCGAGGCGCTGAAGGCCATGACGAGCACGTCGTAGCCGTCGATGAAGTTGAGTGCCAAGCAGATCGCGACGATGCCGATCTGCGCCCGACTCATGGGGGCGGATTCAATTCGCGCCTTGATGTCCATAGAAAGAGTGCTGCCTTTTCTCGGGTCTCCGGATGCGGCAGCTCAGATGGTGAACGTCGCTGTTCCGGCGTGGTTGGGGGTGGGGTTCGGGGGTGCTGGGCGAATATCGTCCGTATGCGAACGAAAGGTTACGTTAGAGTTCACAAGAATGCAATCCGCATACGGAACATGTGGGGGGCCGCACCCGACGGCCCCGTCGCCAAAGGGGGCGCCTCGATGTCTGAAGCCGATCAGTACCTCAGCCTGAGCGTGCGACGAGTGCTGCAATTGCACACCGCGCTCTGGACCAAGCACGTGTCAGCCGATGTGAGCTCCGTGCAATACGGCGTGCTCCTCTTCTTGGGAGAACACGGCGAGCTCGCCCAACGCGAACTCATGCGGCTCGCCCAGCTCGACAAATCAACGTTGGCGGAGCTGCTGCGGCGCATGCAAACCAACGGCTCCATCACCACGTCCCGCGACGATGACGACAAGCGACGAAAGACCGTAATCCTCACGGCGGATGGACGCGCCCTGCTCGACTCGCTGAGGCCAGCAGCCCTCGAGGTCAACGACCTCCTCACCAGTGGACTCGAAGCCGACGACGCCACCGCATTCGACACGCTGCTCAAGCGGCTACTCGACTCCCCTATCGCCCGCGAGGTCGCGATCTCCTAACCGAGCCGAAGCTTCTGGCCACGGCGCGCTCTCGCGCCGCTAGGCGAACCTGATCGTCTGCTGCAGACGGGTGCGCACCTCAAAAAGCTCCTGGCCGCCAATGCTCGGGGCACCATCGAGCCCGTTGCGCAATACGCCGGGCAGGCGGGACCTGCGCACGACGGCGCACGCCACCCCGCGCATCCGTCCCTCAGTAATGTCTTCATCGATCGCATCGTCGGGAACCACCACGATGAGGCTCGTGAACTTGACCTTCGCGGCGCGCGCGACCGACTTGGCTCGCAACGACAGCGCATGCATGGGGCGATCCCCCGGCGCGATCGTCTCGCCCACGATCTCGTTGCGCTTAACTCGCACCGCTGCACCCCAGTCCTCCGACTGCACGGCAAAAAGGCCACTAGGGCCGAGCACGACGTGGTCGAGTTTGGCCCGCCACGCACTGTCGTCCACAGTGGTTGCCACGTCGTGCCAGGCCGTAAACGCAATGCCCAGGTAGGAGACCTGGGTGGCCGTTGCCTCCTCGGAGACAGCATTGGCCAGCAGGTGACGGATGTCGCGGGGCGCCGAGCGCACCAGCGCAGGGTCGTAGGGGTCTGGCAGTGATGCTCCTCGGCCCACCCACTCGCGCATGAGCTCGAGGTAGCGCTCGCGACTCAACCCTCCCGGGTGGCCATACGACCGCGCTGACGGCCTGCTGTCGTTGGTGCGTCGGGGAGCGGCCGGCGCCCAGGTGGGATGCGGCTCGTCTCCGCGGCGGGGCTGGCCGCGGTCGTAGGCTCGCCGAGCCTCCTCCGTGCCCACCTGTTCCCAGGCGATCTGCACGGCCTGAAAGCGGCGCGAGTCGCCACCGGTGTCGGGGTGGGTTGCCCGCAGCATGCGCCGGTAGGCCTTGCGCAGCTCGTCGTCGCTTGCGCCGGGAGCAACGCCGAGCACCTCATAGGGTGACGGCACTAGCGGGCTGGGAGACACCGCAAGATTCTATCTGCGCTCGGGTGAGCGAATGCCACGTTCGGCGCTACACGCCACCGCCACCGCCTCCTCCGCCACCGCCACCGGCGGATGCGCCGCCCGACGACCCGCTCGAAGCGCTGCTGTATGACGAGGCCGTCGATGTGGCGACCGACCCGATGCTCGAGGCGAAGACTGCGGCGTTGAAGGGAGCGCTGCCCACATACCAGTCCGGCTGCGAATTGTGCTCCTCATAGAAGCGGCCCAGTTCCTTGGCCCACTGCTTCTCGAGGCCAAAGAGCATGGCGTAGGGCAGCAGCTTCTCGTTGAGCTTGACAACCTGGGCGGGGTCGTCGACGGCGACGGGATCGCGCAGCGCTCCCTGGGGAGACTGCAGATACCTGAGACGGTCGGCCTCGGCCAGAGAGATGTACTCCTTGAGGCCCTTCATGTGATCGCGCACCGCTACGCCCTTCTCGGTGAGGGGGATGCGGCTGATCAATACGATCGTGATGACCGTGAGGGCTACTGTGCCGAGCAGCAGGAACAGGGGCACAACGCCACCGAACGCCTGGTCGAGAGAGATGATCGCGAAGAGCACGCCGAAGCCGAGCGCAAACACGGCAGCGATGATGATGGGAGTGATGGCAGCGGTCGGGTACTTGCGGCGATAACCATCCTCTGTGGCCTCTTTTGCCACCCGCGTCTGCAGCTTGGCGATCTTGGCGGCCGCCTTCTGGTCTGCCTTATCGAGATCGCGGTGCTCCCCCGGCGTCAGCGTTGAGCCGAACAGGGCATGCAGAAACTCTCGCTCGTGATCGTTGGCACCCTCGGCGCTGAGAAACTCCAACCGATAGCGGGGCTTGCCCATCTTGGTGCCCGTCTCCACAACGCGCAGGTGATGGGCCACGGCGAGGGCGATGATCTGTGCCGGGGTGACCTTGGAACTTACTCCTCCAATGAGGGCGGCGAGCGGCAGGCTCACACCCTTGGGCGGCGCGTACTCCGGCACGATGATTCCGCGACCCTGGGCGTCGGCCAGATATCGCCTGCGCACGACGAAGGCCGCGAGTGTGACGATTGCCGCACCGATCAGGCCGGCCAAGCTCAGACTGGGCCAGGGCGCCGCAAAAAAGGAGCCGTCACGGGGAGTGAAAGTGCCGGGCTCAAAACCGATCGCGAACGTCAGCGTCGAGTGCGCCGGCAGGTCAGTCGCCACGAAGGTGAGGCCGTCGACCTCGGCCGGGATGTTTTGCCCCTGTGAGCCGTAGACGGCGGTAACGGCCCCTGTTAGCCGGCCTTCGATCTCGGGGTCGACGTGCACGGTTGCGCTCACTCGCTCGAAGGGCTGGGCCCAGTCGGTGCCGTTGACGTCCCAATAAAACTCGTCGACATCCTCAAAGTTGATCGTCACGTTGCGCTGCGTGTATTCGATCACGTAGGTCTGACTGCCATGCACGTAGTCGTCTGCCGCGATGGTCACCGAGAGCGCATCGTCGTCGCTTTCGGTCTCGTACGCACGGGTCTCGCCAGCCTCATCGGTGACGGAGACGACCTCAAGATCTGTGGGGTGACCGTCATAGCCCTCAACCAGAAGGCGGCGGATGCCACGGTTCTGATCGTATTCGGGGAACTCGGCGACGAGGGTTTCAACCGTTCTCAGGGTCGAGTGCCCTTCGTCATCGACGCCGAGGTAGTACTGCGCATCGAACGACGAAAAGGTGAAGTCGTCAACATCGGCGACCGCTGGCTGCGACGATGCTGGCGCAAACCCGACGAGCAGGCCGACTATCGCAACTCCCGCAAAGACAAGACGTTTCATGCGGCCACTTTAGCCGCGCTCACCCTGCCTAGAAGGCGACCTCGAATTCCTCGATGCCCGGCCAGGGGCTCACGAGAGTGACGGTATCGAGCAGGGCGCCCTTGGGAATGTCAAAGAACAGCGTGGACTCGACAGAGCCGCCCGGTGCGAGCTCCTGCATGCCGCCATCGGCTGCTGTGCCCGCCCAATAGTCGGGAAAGTACTCGGTATCTCCCGAATACCCGGTGACCTTGAGCAGGGAGAGATCGGCCGGAACATCGGAGTCGTTCACGACGTTGACGCCGACCGTGCAGTAGTGGCCGACGGCCGTGTATTCGGGCTGATCCTTGCCCACAGCACTGATGCCGCAGATACGCCGGGTCACTGCGACCGCGACCCCGTCGGTGCTTTCAAATGACTTGCCGACGCCGCTCTCCGTGGTCGAAGTCGGGGCGGCGGGCTCGGCCGCACCGCCGCAGGCACTGAGCCCAACGGCGAGGGTGAGAGCGGTAACAACCACGGCCGCAGTGCGGGCGACGCGGGCAAACGAGCTGAGTACGGGCATCGGGTACTACCTCCAGTGCATCTTTCATCGTCGAAAGACTCGGGTTCGGCGGTCGGATGAACACCGGGTTCGACAGCCGATCTGTATAGTCAACTCGCCGCGCGCCATGCTCCGCATCCCCCCTTAAGGGGAGCGTTGCTCGCTTACGCCACTCACGCGGGGTCTGGCAACTCCCAGGGCGCGGGAATCGGAAAGTAGCGTTCGAGAAACCATCGCACTGCTCTCGCCCGCTCTTCGCCATCGAGCTCGGGGAAGCTGCCGTCGTTGAGGCAGAAGAAGTCGTAGTTGCGGCGCTTGAGCAACCGCTTCATCTGCCGAACCCCCTCACGAGCCGTCGTATCCACGTACCGCACCTTGGCCTCCGTGGTGGGAACGGCTCGCCCGGTCGCCTCTGCGTAGTAGTGATAGAGCGAATTAGTAACGGAGACATCGGTTGCCTGCCGAAACTTTGCCGCAGCAGTGCGAGCGAAGTCCTCGGGGAACTCCGCTTCGAGTTCGCGCATCACAGAGCGGCGCAGGGGCGTGGCAGCGTGCTCAAGATGCCGCGTGATCGTCACGCCGAACCGCTCCTCAAGCAGGGCACGATTGACCCGCGCGGCATTCTCGAACCCGCTACGCCCGGGGTTGCTATCGCCGACCCCAATGCGAGTCATCGACTGGATGAAGCGGCTGACGCCGCCGGAAGAGAAGAACATCTCCGGCGAGACGGGGCGCCCAAAGAACATGTCGTCGTTCGAATACAAGAAGTGTTCGCTAAGACCCTCGATGTTGTGCAACTGGCTTTCGACGGCATGGGAGTTATGGGTTGGCAGCACGGAGGTGTCAGCGAAGAAGGCTTCGCTGCGCATGAGGGTGACCCTCGGATGCTCTGCGAGCCACGACGGGCGGGGCGAGTCGGTCGCGATATAGATATTGCGCACCCACGGTGCGAAGAGATAGATGGAACGCAGCGCGTAACGCAGCTCGTCGAGCTGGCGGAACCGAGCCTCGTGGTCGTCGCCCTCGCCAACAACGTAGCTTTCGAGCCTGCGGGCGCGAGCGCGCTGAAACTCCAGCGACGACCCGTCGACCCACGAGAAGACCATGTCGATGTCGAAGGTGACCTCGTCGACTGTCGGCTCAAACATGCCCTGGAGTGTTGGCCACTCCCTGCCGTGGAGAGTCACGGTGCTGCGCACGAGTTCTGCCTCTGGCGTGCGGTGCCGCAGCAGGAGGTTGGCGCGGGGGGCGATGACATCGCGAATGACTAGCGTTGCGGAGTCGGATCCCGCCCCAGAAACAACGCGGTCAGAGGCGTGCTCCCACAGTTCGAGAGCGACCCCGTTCTCTGCCCCGTAACGCAGCCGTCCGTTCGCGGCCTCCCGCGGGCGATACAGCGTGAACGCGCGAGCGGAACTATCCCGCGACAAGCGCCCCTCGGCGAGCAGCACGGTGCGGCGACCGGGAGTGAGCAGCTCGGCCGCCGCGAGACCGAGATCTCCCGACTGATCGTAGGCATCGCGAAGATCGGCATCGAGGTGCACGGCGTCTGCGAGATCGGTGGAGCGCGCGTCGGCCTCATTGTTCTCAGCGGAGAAGAGCGCGGAGTCGGCAACCACCGATTCCGTGTGGTGCGAACCGCTGCCGCTGGCTACTCCTCGACCGCGGGCGGCGAGGTCGGCCTTTGCTGCCGACGAGAGCTTTTCGGTGCGGCTGTAAAAAGGCTCGGTGCGGCAGGCCTCCGCGAGAGCGCGGGCGAGCCTGTCACGGTCGGCGAAGTCGACCACGACAACGGGATTGTGGTCGCTTGAGCGCACGAGAAAAAAGTCGATCGCGGCGCGATCGAGCACACCACGCACGAATTCGAGGTCTGCCCACCGTGCCTGCCACGGGGTGAGCGTGGTGTTAACAATGGTGAGGTGACCGTCGCGAACCGCAGTGGTTGCGTCGGAATCGTGCGAGCTTTCGCTGCCATCAAATGGAAGCGGCGAGTAGACATTCATCATGGCTCCCTTGTTCGAGCCTGTTACCCCTGCAGCCGGGGCTTCGTCAGCATAGTCCCGCACTCCTGCGAGTGAGAGTGTCGCCAAGATTTCACTCCAATCCTGTGCGTTTCGCGAGTCCAAGATGGCGCTCGGCGCGGCAGACTGGAAGCATCGCGGCGAAGGGAAGTTGCAGGGCCATGGAACACCTCCACAACATTCGCCTTCCCGCCGGCTGGTACCCCGATCCCGATGGGGCGGATCACCGGCGTTGGTGGGATGGCACAACGTGGACCCAGCACACCGCGCCCTTCCAGCGCCCCGTCGTGGTCTACGAGGTCGACGACCTTGCCGAGTACCGCGCGCACGCCAAAGCCAAGGGCATCGCCACGGATGCTGTGAAGACCAGCACCGCCGTGAGCGTCCCCGCTCCCCGGCGCATCCGCACGGCCGCGCGTCTCGGCCGCAGCCTCGCCGCCCTCGCTCACAAACTGCCATTCGGCCTGCCCTCGGCCGAGACCCCGACGGACGAAGAATCATCCCAAGCTCAGCAGCAGACCCAGAAGGACAACCCCGCACCGGCCGCTGGAGCGAAACGGGCCCCCGCCACCAAGAAGGCACCGGCAGCCAAGAAGGCGCCCGCAGCTAAGAAGGAACCGGCCGCGAAGAAGCCTGCACCCGCGAAGAAAGCCGCCGCGATCGCGAAGCCCGCAGCCGCCAAGAAACCCACTGCAGCGAAGCCCCCTAGCGGCTCCAGCAAGGCCGACCCCACCTCGAAGGGGCAGAGCAACAGCACCTCCGACGGGAAGGGCGGAGACGAGGCACAGCCGCGCAAGAAGTCGGCAACCCGCTCCAACCCACTGACGGGGGCGATCACCCCTCGCTCCCCCGGTCGCCACGTTCGCTGAATTTCTCTCGCGTATCCCCCGCACAGGGGGTGACGGCGAAGCATCACTGCCCGGTACTGTGAACCGT
>NZ_JBACFR010000263.1:0-9681 GCF_056262345.1 Homoserinimonas sp. | reverse complement strand
TGGAGAGCGTGAGGTTGCGCAGCACGTTGTCCGACGCACGATCGCTGAGCGCAACGCGAGGAAGTCGAGTGCCTGTGAGTCGACCGAGGAGGTAACGGATGACGGGGGCGACGGCGGCGTTGGCTCCCTCGCTCGCCCAATAAAACGTGTGAACGGTGTGCAGGGTAGGGATCTTGAGCTCGGCAGCGACATCCGCAGCAGCGTGGGCGAGGCCGAACTCCGTCTGCACGTGCACGGCATCGATGCGCTCGTGAACGAAGAGGGCGCGGAGCCTGCGCCGAGTTGCGTCGTTGTTGGGGATAACCGGCAGCAGCAGGCCAGGCAGCGTAAACGCTGGCTTGATCGTGAGCCCCTCTGCCGTGCGGTGATACCGCCCGGATCCGCCGCGAACGGCGGAAACCATCACGACCTCGTGGCCCGCTTCGAGCAGGGCGAGCCTCTGCTGCTGCATCGATGTTTGCGCTCCACCGACGTAGTCGAGAAAGTAGTCGCTAACGATCGCAATGCGCATAGAGGCCCGCGCCTATCTCAGTAGCTGCGGAACGCGACGACGGCGTTGTGGCCACCGAAGCCGAAGGAGTTGCTCAGCGCGAACAGGGGGCCGTCTCCGAGGGGGCGAGGCTCCGTGACCACGTCTAGCTCAATCGCAGGGTCTTGTTCTGTGAGGTTGCGCGTCGGAGGGGCGAGGCGCTCGTGAAGCGCGAGCACCGTGAAGATCGCCTCGAGAGCCCCCGTGCCGCCCAGGAGGTGACCGGTGGATGCTTTCGTCGCCGAGATCGCAATGTTGGCAGTGTGCTCCCCGAAGATCGCCTTGATGGCGTTGAACTCCGCGATGTCGCCCACCGGCGTGCTCGTTGCGTGAGCGTTGATGTGGGTGACGTCGGTGATCGACGCGCCCGCCTGCTCGATTGCAGCGCGCATCGCACGGCCTGCACCAGAACCCGCCGGGTCTGGGGCAGTGATGTGGTAGGCATCGCTCGTCACGGCGCCTCCTGTGAGCTCCGCATAGATGCGGGCACCACGGGCGAGGGCATGCTCCTCGGTTTCGAGCACGAGTGCTGCGCCGCCCTCGCCGAGCACGAAGCCGTCGCGGCTGAGATCGTAGGGGCGAGAGGCCGTCTCGGGGGAGTCATTGCGCTTCGAGAGTGCCTGCATGGCAGCGAATGCCGCGATCGGCAGCGGATGAATGGCGGCCTCTGAGCCGCCTGCAACAACAATGTCGGCGTAGCCGGCTTGGAGGTGCTCATACGCATTGACAATCGACTCCGTGCCAGAGGCGCAGGCCGAGACGACAGTGCGCGAATAGGCGCGGGCGCCGATTTCCATGCTCACGGCAGCCGAAGGGCCGTTCGGCATGAGCATGGGAACAGTCATGGGCAGAACGCGGCGGGGTCCCTTTTCGCGCAGGGTGTCCCACGCATCGAGGAGGGTCCACACGCCACCGATTCCCGTCGCGAAGTCGACGCCGATGCGCTCGGGGTCAACATCCGGTGCTCCCGCATCTGCCCAGGCCTCGCGGCCAGCGATCAGGGCGAACTGGCTGCTCGGGTCAAGACGCTTGGTTTCGACTCGCTCCAGCACGTCGGCGGCGGGCACTCGGGCCTGGCCAGCGAACGTGACGGGCAGCTCGTACTTCTCCACCCATTCCTGCTCGAGCGGGCAAACGCCGGATTCCTTGGCCAGAAGGGCTTTCCAGGTGTCACCGACGGAGCCTCCAAGAGGGGAGGTCGTTCCGAGGCCGGTGACGACAATCTTTTTGGTCATTACGAAACTCTCAATCGGCTTGTATCTGTGGCGTTGCGGCGTGATCGGCCCGGGAGACCCCGGGCCGATCCGCGCTACGTCGGGATCTAGCCCTGGGCTGCGACGATGAAGTTGACGGCGTCGCCGACGGTCTTCAGGTTCTTGACCTCGTCGTCCGGGATCTTCACGTCGAACTTCTCTTCTGCGTTGACGACGATGGTCATCATCGAGATGGAGTCGATGTCGAGGTCGTCGGTGAACGACTTGCCCATCTCAACCGTGTCGGTTGCGATTCCGGTCTCATCGTTGATCAGCTCGGCGAGGCCGGCCAGAACTTCTTCGGTGGACAATGCCATGTGTTTTTCTCCTTGAGGGTGTCGTTTGACCGTGGGCAAGTTTAGGGCAGAACCACGACCTGGGCGCCGAAGACGAGCCCAGCGCCGAATCCGATTTGCAGGGCGAGGCCACCACTGAGCTCAGGATGCTCCTGCAGCAGGCGATGGGTGGCCAACGGAATCGAGGCCGCCGAGGTGTTTCCAGTCGTGGCGATATCGCGGGCAACGAGCACGGTTTCGGGCAGTTTCAGCTGTTTGGCGAACTCGTCGATGATGCGCATGTTTGCCTGGTGAGGAATGAATGCGGCCAGGTCGTCGGCAGTGATCCCCGCGACCTCAAGCGCCTTGCGGGCAACCTTGGCCATGTCCCATACCGCCCAGCGAAAAACCGTCTGCCCTTCTTGGCGCAGCGTCGGCCACTTGGCGTCGCCGTCCCGGTAGTCAACGAGGGTCGCGTTCATGCCGACCGCGGCAGCCTTGGAGCCGTCAGAGCCCCACACAGGAGCAGAGATTCCAGGAAACTCGCTCGGACCGATGACGACAGCTCCGGCACCATCCCCCAGAAGGAAGGAGATCGAGCGGTCGGTCGGGTCCACAACGTCGGAGAGCTTTTCAGCGCCAATCACGAGGGCGTAGTGGGCGGCGCCGCTGCGGATGAGAGCATCCGCCTGCGTCACCGCATAGCTGAACCCTGCGCACGCCGCGTTGGTGTCGTAGGCGGCAGCGGGGTTTGCGCCCACCCGGTCGGCCACGACTGCAGCCATCGACGGGGTCTGCTGCACGTTGCTGATCGTGGCGATGATCACGAGGTCGATGAGCTCAGGCGCGATGCCGGACTTCGCAATCGCCTCCTGAGCCGCTTCTGTTGCCAGATCGATTGCGAGGATTCCCACGGAGGCGCGGGTGCGGGTCACGATGCCCGTGCGCTGCTGGATCCACTCGTCGCTGGAGTCGATGGGGCCGACGAGATCCTCGTTTGGTACGGCCACATCGCCCCTGGCCGCGCCGTAGCTGAGGATGCGGGTGAACTGGGGGCCCGTTGACTGAATAAGAGTAGGCACGAGTTACTTCCCGTCGATGAGGTCGAAGGCGGCCGCGAGGTCGTCAGGGGTTTTGATGGCCACGGTCGGCACACCGCGAAGGGCGCGCTTGGCGAGTCCCACGAGAGCACCCGCTGGGGCAACCTCGATGATGCCGGTGACGCCAGTAGCACCCAGCGTCTCCATCGTGAGGTCCCAGCGCACGGGCGATGACACCTGCCCGACAAGAAGGTCGACAAAGGCTGCGCCGTCATCGACGGGGCTTCCGTCGCGATTGGTCCAGATGGGCAGGGTAGGGGCGTGCGGAGTGATGGATGCGGCTGCCGCGCGAAGGCGGTCGACGGCGGGGGCCATGTGCTGAGTGTGGAAGGCCCCGGCCACCTGAAGCGGGATGACCCGTGCCCCGGCGGGCGGGTCGCTCTTGAGTGCTTCGAGGGCCGCCAGATCGCCGGCGACGACGATCTGTCCGCCACCATTGAAGTTGGCGGGAGCGAGCCCTAGCTCCTCGAGGCGTGCCAGAAGCTCTGTCTCGTCGCCGCCCACCACCGCACTCATGCCGGTGGGCGAGGCCGCAGCAGCATCCGCCATGGCAGCGCCGCGTTCTGTGACGAGCCGAATGGCGTCGTCGTCGCTGAGGATGCCAGCACCGGCTGCTGCCGTGAACTCGCCGACGGAGTGGCCGGCGATTCCGCCAATAGCGTCGCGCCGCTGCTCCAGAATGCTGCCGAGCGCCAGGAGGCCTGCGGCCACGATCAGCGGCTGGGCGACTGCGGTGTTCCTAATGGTGTCGGCATCGGACGTCGTGCCGTGGGCGGCGAGATCCATTCCGGCAGCCTCGGAGTATCGCGCTAGCTGACTCGCGTAGCGGGAGTCTGCGAGCCAGGGCTCGAGAAATCCGGGGGTCTGGGAGCCCTGTCCCGGGCAGACGATGACAATCACTTATCTAGTTTCCCAATCCTGAGCAGATTTATGCTGCGCATTTCGACGAAGATCACGCCAAAGCTTTGTGTGCGGAGTCACACTACCGCGGCTCCACTCGGTGGGTTAGTGCGTGGAGCGACGGCGCGGAAGGTGCTCTGTCTCCGCGATCGACCCCACGATGAGGGCAGCCTGGAGAATGAGCGACTCCCGCGCACCCGTCGCATCCCAGCCGATGACCTCGGAAACCCGCTTGAGCCTGTACCGCACCGTATTGGGGTGCACGAAGAGCTCGCGGGCGGTTGCCTCAAGGGACCTGCCGTTATCGAGGTAGCACCAGAGGGTGCCGAGAAGCTCTGTCGAATGAGCCTGCAGAGGCTTGTAAATGCGGTTGATCAGGGTCGATCGCGCGAGTGGGTCGCCAGCGAGAGCGCGCTCGGGCAGCAGATCGTCGGCCAGCGCCGGTCGCGGGGCGTTTCTCCATGACCGAGCGACTGCGAATCCCGCAAGCGCTGCCTTGGCGCTGCGGGAGGCCTCGACCAACGAGGCAACCTCAATTCCGAGAATGAGGTAGCCATCGCCGAATCCGGGCTCGAGGGCCTTCGCGATTTCTAAGAAGGTGACCCGGGGGGTTCCGCCCTCTTCCACGGGTGCGGATGCCGCAGGGGTCGAGCGGCCGATGACGAGCACCAGGCGGCTTCCCTGCACCCCGATGAGAACATCCGAATCGAGGTGGCGGGCGGTGCGCCGAAGCATGTCGACGTCGAGCATCTTGGGGGCGGTGCCGACAAGAACCGAAACCTCGCCGTGGCCATGCCAGCCGAGGGCAGCGATTCGGCTGGGCAGTTCGTCGTCGTATTCGCCACTCAAGATCGAGTCGACGACGAGCGCTTCGAGACGCGCATCCCACAGTCCACGAGCCTCAGCAGCACGGGCATACACATCGGCTGCTGCGAAGGCGATTTCGCGGGAGTACAAGAGGATCGCCTCGCGGAGCGACTCGTCTTTGCCCTTGACCCGCTCTTCAACGACCTCGACCGTGACCTTGATCAGCTGCAGAGTCTGGGTGAGGCTCACCGAGCGAAGGAGCTCCCGAGGGGCCGCACCAAACACATCGGCCGCGATCCACGGCGTCGAGCTGGGGTCGTCATACCAATGAATGAACGAGGTGATGCCGTTCTGCGCCACCATACCCACGGCCGAACGACGCCCCGGTGGCATGTCGCCATACCAGGAGAGGGTGTCTTCAAGTCGTTTGAGAGTCGCGGTGGCGAGCTCGCCTGACACAGTCTTGAGCCAGGCGAGCGTCTGCTCCTTGGTGCGGGGTGCGGCCATCTGGTGTTTGCGCCTAGCTCTCGCCGCCGGCGTTGCCGGAGGTGCCCGCGGTGACATCGAGAAGACGGTACTTCTCGATGGCGCGGAGCGGGACATCGGCCTCTACGAGACCGCGCTGGGCGAGGGACTGAAGCGTGCGCACCACGATCGACGGACCGTCGATGTGGAAGAAGCGTCGCGCCGCAGCCCTGGTGTCGGAGAATCCGAACCCATCGGCCCCAAGGGTGGCGAAGTCATTGGGCACGAACTGGCGGATCTGGTCAGGCACGGAGTGCATGAAGTCCGTAGCGGCAACGATCGGCCCCTCGGCACCGGCAAGCTTCTCGGTGACATAGGGAACGCGCTTCTCCTGCTGCGGGTGGAGGAAGTTGTGCTCCTCTGCTGCGACGCCATCGCGGCGAAGCTCGTTCCACGACGTCACCGACCAGACATCGGCCGAAACGCCCCAGTCCGCTTCGAGAAGCTCCTGTGCCTCAAGCGCCCACGGCACCGCAACGCCAGAGGCGAGCAGCTGAGCCTTCGGGCCCGCTGCCTCGGACTTCTTGAACAGGTACATGCCCTTAAGCAGGCCCTCAACATCCAGATTTTCCGGCTCGGCGGGCTGCAGAAGCGGCTCGTTGTAGACCGTGAGGTAGTACATGACGTTGGGGTCGGGGTGCGTTCCCCCGTACATGCGCTCAAGTCCTGCGCGCACGATGTGGCCGAGCTCATAGCCCCAGGCGGGGTCGTAGCTGACGACAGCAGGGTTCGTGGATGCCAGCAGCGGCGAGTGTCCATCGGCATGCTGCAGGCCTTCACCCGTAAGCGTGGTGCGGCCTGCGGTCGCGCCAATGACGAAGCCACGAGCCATCTGGTCGCCGGCGGCCCAGAAGGCGTCGCCCGTGCGCTGGAACCCGAACATCGAGTAGAAGACGTAGACGGGGATGAGCGGCTCGCCGTGGGTGGCATAGGACGTGCCCACCCCGGTGAAGGCCGCGACAGCGCCTGCTTCGTTGATGCCAACGTGGAGGATCTGCCCCTGCACGCTCTCCTTGTAGGCCAGAAGAAGCTCACGGTCCACCGACGTGTAATGCATGCCGTTGGGGTTGTAGATCTTGGCTGTGGGGAAGTAGGCGTCCATGCCAAACGTGCGAGCCTCATCCGGAATGATCGGCACGATGCGGTGACCGAAGTCCTTGGAGCGCAGCAAATCCTTGAGGAGACGAGCGAACGCCATTGTGGTGGCGACCTCTTGCTTGCCAGAACCACGCTTGACGACGTCGTAGGTCTTCTCTTCAGGAAGGCTCACCTGCGTGTACTTTGAGCGCCGCTCGGGCACATAGCCGCCGAGCGCGCGGCGGCGCTCGTGCAGGTACTGGATGGCCTCGTCGTCGTTGCCGGGGTGGTAGAACGGCGGCTTGTAGGGGTCGGCCTCGAGCTGAGCATCGGTGATCGGGATGCGCATCTCGTCGCGGAACTGCTTGAGGTCGGGCAGCGTGAGCTTCTTCATCTGGTGGGTCGCGTTGCGCCCCTCAAACGACTTACCGAGTCCGTAACCCTTAATGGTGTGCGCCAGGATCACGGTGGGCTGGCCCTTGTGCTCGGTCGCGGCCTTGAACGCTGCATAAACCTTGCGGTAGTCGTGGCCACCACGCTTGAGCCCCCACACCTGGTCGTCGGTGTAGTCCTTGACCAGGTCGAGGGTGCGAGGGTCGCGGCCGAAGAAGTTCTCGCGCACATAGGCGCCATCCTCGGTCTTGTAGGTCTGGTAGTCGCCGTCAGGCGTCACGTTCATGAGGTTGACGAGGGCGCCATCGCTGTCGCGAGAGAGGAGCTCATCCCATTCGCGGCCCCAGATCACCTTGATGACATTCCAGCCAGCGCCACGGAAGAAGCTCTCGAGCTCCTGAATGATCTTGCCGTTGCCGCGCACGGGGCCGTCGAGGCGCTGCAGGTTGCAGTTGACCACGAAGTTGAGGTTGTCGAGCCCGTCGTTGGCGGCGAGCTGCAGTGCACCACGAGCCTCGACCTCGTCCATCTCGCCGTCGCCGAGAAAGGCCCAGACCTGGGCATCCGAAACATCCTTGATGCCACGGTTGGTCAGGTACTTGTTGGTCTGCGCCTGATAAATGGCGTTGATGGGGCCGATGCCCATGGAGACCGTGGGGAACTGCCAGTAGTTCGGCATGAGACGCGGGTGAGGGTACGACGACAGGCCGTAGGGGGCGCGAGACTTCTCCTGGCGGAAGCTGTCGAGCTGCTCTTCGCCGAGGCGTCCTTCGAGGAAGGAACGGGCGTACATGCCGGGGGAGGCGTGGCCCTGGTAGTAGATCTGGTCCCCGCCGGACTCGTGATCCTGGCCGCGGAAGAAGTGGTTGTGGCCGACCTCATACAAGGATGCGGCAGAGGCGTAGCTGGCGATATGACCGCCGACCGCGATGCCGGGCCGCTGGGCGCGGTGCACCGTGATAGCGGCGTTCCAGCGAATCCAGGCGCGGTAGCGGCGCTCGATGTCTTCGTCACCGGGGAACTCTGGTTCGTTTTCGGCAGCGATGGTGTTGATGTAGTCGGTGGTGGGGACCATCGGAACACCAAGCTGAAGGTCTTTGGAGCGCTTGAGAAGGCTCAGCATGATGTCGCGGCCGCGACCCCGCCCTTGGGCCTCAACGAGTCCGTCGAGGGATTCCTGCCACTCTGCTGTCTCTTGGGGATCCGAGTCGACATGGTTCATCGAGTACGGGTCCTGATCGTGAATTGACACGGATTGCCTCGTTCTGGTTATTGAGTACATTCGATGCCGACTGCGAGTCCGTTTGTCACGGTCTCCGCCTTGCGCGGCTCCCTCATCCTAGTAACTCAAACGGGCTTTCATTTGGATGGTTCCCACAGCGATGGATACCATGTCGCCAGGATTCCCCTCCGTTTCACGCCCACGCAAAGGATGCACTATGACAGTTGATGTCGGTACCGTCGCCCCAGATTTTGAGCTGCAGAATCAGTTTGGCGAGTCGGTGTCTCTGTCGGCATTTGCTGGCAAGAAGCCCGTCGCATTGGTTTTCTACCCGCTCGCATTCACGGGCACCTGCACGGGCGAATTGTGCGAGCTGCGCGACAACATCGCGATGTTCGCCGACGCCAATGTTGAACTCCTCGCTATCTCGGTTAACAACAAGGCGACCCTCCGCGTGTTTGCGGAGCAGGAGGGCTATGACTTTTCGCTTCTCGGCGATTTTTGGCCGCACGGTGAAGTCGCCCGCAAATACGGCGTGTTCATCGAAGAAGCCGGGATTGCGACGCGCGCAACCTTCCTCATCGACACCGACGGCGTCGTTCGCGCCGCCTTCCAGACGGCACCAGGGCAGGCCCGCGACCTCGCCGCCTACCGCGAAGCACTCGCCGCAATCGCATAGCATGGTCATCGGTTCGCGTGCGGCACGCTAGTATTGGTGACCGGTTCGCATCGCGAATCATGAGGGCCTTTAGCTCAGCTGGTAGAGCGCCACGTTTACACCGTGGATGTCATCGGTTCGATCCCGGTAGGGCCCACCACAGAAAACCCCCGCACAGTGTGCGGGGGTTTTTGCTTGCTCAGAGTTCGACAACGTGCGCAGAGTTCGACAACGTGCGCAGAGTTCTACAACGTGCGCATGTCCTACAGCGTGAGCATGACTTTGATGGCGCGGCGCTCGTCCATGGCTCGATACCCTTCGGCGGCATCCTCAAGGGGCACAGTGAGGTCGAACACCCTGCCAGGGTCAATAGCGCGGTCGCCGATCAGCTTTATCAATGTCGGCAAAAAATGCCTCACGGGTGCAGGGCCGCCGTGCAGGTGCACGCTTCTGAAAAACAGGTCGATGCCCCGCAGCTCCACCCCGTGCGAGACTCCGACATAGCCCACGTACCCGCCAGGCCGGGTCGACTGAATCGCCTGCGACATGGACTGCTGTGTGCCCACCGCTTCGGCGGTACCGTGCGCACCATATCCGTTAGTGAGCTCTCGCACCCTCGCTGCGCCATCGTCGCCCCGTTCCTCGACGATGTCGGTCGCTCCGAACGACCGCGCGAGCGCCTGCCGCTCGGGGTGACGACTGAAGGCGATGATCCGTTCGGCCCCCAGTTGCCGTGCGGCGAGGATCGCGCAGAGCCCCACTGCGCCGTCACCGACGACGGCAATGGTGCGACCGGGGCCAGCCTGCGCGGCGACCGCGGCATACCAACCCGTACCAAGAACGTCGGATGCGGCCAGCAGCGGGGCAATGAGGTCATCGGCGGGGTATGCGGGCGTTGCGACCAGGGTGCCGTCGGCGAGAGGGATGCGCGCGTACTCAGCC
>NZ_JBACFR010000262.1:0-4289 GCF_056262345.1 Homoserinimonas sp. | reverse complement strand
TCGAAGACGACGAGCACCGCGCCGAGGTCACCGAGTCGAGCGAGAAGACGTTCCGCACCCAGATTCTTCTTGATGCAGTCGTCGAGGCCGAGGAGATCAAGGTCGGCCAGAACGAGCTCACGCAGTACCTCATCCAGGGTGCCGCTCAGTACAACATGGAGCCGGGCGAGTTCATCCAGATCCTCGACCAGAACGGTCAGATCCCCGGAATGGTCGGCGAGGTTGCTCGCGGCAAGGCTCTCGCCTCCGTTCTGTCCAAGGCTAAGGTTGTCGACTCCAACGGTGCGGAGGTCGACCTGTCGGCCTTCACCGCCGGTGTCAACAACGATGGTGATGTCGACTTCGCCGAGATGCCGGCCGGTGGCTCAGACAGCCACGGCCGCCAGGCGGGCGACGAGCACTTCGGTCACGACCACGCATAGTCGTTAGCTCTGCAACGAAGGCCCGCACGGATGATCCGTGCGGGCCTTCGTCATGCACCGACACGGGCGCGGGGGATGCGAGCGCCCCCCGCTAGATTGATGCCATGAACCAGCGCCCCGACAAGAAGAACCCCGCAACCCTCGGCCAGCTGTCGCAGGCGGTGCATGCGGGAAACCGGGTGGACGAGGCAACAGGAGCGGTGCGCACGCCCCTTGTCTTGGCCAACTCGTATGCCCTGCCGGAGGACCCCAGTACCCTGAGCTGGTCATCGTCGGAGGCGACGCTGTACACCCGCAATGGTGCGGTGAATCAGAAGCTCCTGCAGCAGAAGCTCGCCCTGCTCGATGGCGCCGAGGACGCCGTCGTGCTTGCCAGCGGAGTTGCCGCGCTCCACGCGGTGTTTTTCACCACCCTGCGCTCCGGCGATCACGCGGTTGTCGCCGATCAGACCTACGAGGCGAGTTTTCGGCTCTTTTCTGAGCTCCTGCCCGAACGCTACGGAATCGAGGCCACGTTCGTTGATACGAGCGATCTGGATGCGGTGCGCGCGGCGATCAAACCCAACACCAAGCTCATCCATGTGGAGACAGTGGCCAACCCGACGACGAGGGTGGCGGATGTCGCAGCCCTCGCCGAGATCGCCCACGCGGCCGGTGCCCTGCTCAGCGTGGACTCGACCTTCACGCCGCCGCCCCTCGCGCGGCCCATCCGCGACGGTGCCGACTTTGTGATCCACTCGCTCACCAAATACATCAACGGGCACGGCGATGCGATGGGAGGGTCTGTCGCGGGGTCATCGGAGCTCATCGCGCGGATCAAGGCAGACGCCATGGTCGATGTCGGTGGCGTCATCAGCCCGTTCAACGCGTGGCTCATCGCTCGAGGCTCGGTGACTCTGCCGTTGAGGCTGCGGCAGCACGTGGCATCCGCCCAGAAAGTCGCCGAGTTCTTGGAATCCGATAGTCGCGTGGCGTACGTGGCCTACCCGGGTCTCGCGTCGCATCCTCAGCACGCGCTGGCGTCTCGGGTTCTCTCGGGCTACGGGGCGATGATGGCGTTCGCCGTCAAGGGCGACCCCGACACCCAGAACCGGTTCGTGGCCAACCTTCGCGTCATTACCTCGGCCGTCTCTCTCGGGCACGACGAATCGCTCATCGTGCATGTGGGAACGTCGGGGGAGCGCGTGGCCTTCTATCCAGAGGAATTCCGCACGTGGGGTCACCTGCGTCTCTCTGTCGGGCTCGAGGATGTCGACGACCTTCTCGCGGATCTGCGCGCCGCTCTCGACGCCACCTTCTGACGCTGGGTTCTTTGCCTACAGCGAACGCAGGCCGCAGCGGGCGTTGGCTCCGATAGATTCGACATACGCGATAACTGAAACGGAGCGTAGGCAATGGCCCAACCGGCATTGGTCAGCAGTGTTTTCGACCAACTCCTCAAGGACCGCATCATCTGGCTTGGCTCAGAGGTGCGCGACGACAACGCCAACGAGATTTGCGCGAAGATCCTTCTCCTCGCCGCAGAAGATCCGAAGCGTGACATCTACCTGTACATCAATTCGCCCGGTGGCTCGATCACCGCTGGCATGGCGATCTACGACACCATGAAGTTCGTGCCCAACGACATCGTCACTGTGGGCATCGGACTCGCCGCCTCAATGGGGCAGTTCCTGCTCTCGTCCGGCACCAAGGGCAAGCGCTACATCACGCCGAACGCCCGCGTGCTGCTGCACCAGCCCTCCGGTGGCTTCGGCGGAACCGCTGCGGACATCCAGACTCAGGCCAAGGTCATCCTTGACATGAAGAAGCGGATGGCGGAGCTCACGGCCGAGCAGACCGGCAAGTCGGTCGAGCAGATCCTCAAGGACGGTGACCGGGACAACTGGTCCACCGCGCAGGAGGCTCTCGAGTACGGCTTCGTGGATCACCTGCGGGAGTTCGCTTCGGACGTCGCCGGCGGCGGCGGAACCGATGTTGCGGCCTCAGAAGCAGAAGCCAAGGACTAGGGCGAGGAAGATCATGGAATTCACTAACTTCGGACACCAGGCTGGTGGCGTTGCTCGCCCCGCAGAGTCTCGCTACATCCTTCCCACCTTCGAAGAGCGCACGGCGTATGGCTACAAGCGTCAGGACCCTTACGCCAAGCTTTTCGAAGACCGCATCATCTTTCTCGGCGTGCAGATCGACGACGCTTCTGCGGATGACATCATGGCGCAGCTTCTCGTTCTCGAGAGCCAGGACCCCGACCGTGACATCGTCATGTACATCAACTCACCGGGTGGCTCGTTCACCGCGATGACGGCGATCTACGACACGATGCAGTACGTTCGCCCGCAGATCCAGACCGTGGTTCTCGGCCAGGCGGCGTCGGCCGCAGCTGTAATTCTGGCGGCGGGTACTCCGGGCAAGCGGCTCGCGTTGCCCAACGCTCGCGTGCTCATTCACCAGCCCTCTGCCGGTGACTCGGGTCGCGGACAGGCCTCGGATATCGAGATTCAGGCCCGGGAGATTCTGCGGATGCGCGGCTGGCTTGAGGAGACGCTTGCGAAGCACTCCAACCGCACGGTCGAGCAGGTCAACAAGGACATCGATCGCGACAACATTCTCAGCGGCCACGAGGCCCTTGAGTATGGACTCGTTGACCAGGTTCTAACCTCGCGCAAGAACCTGCCGGCGGCAATCGTCAAGTAGCACGAGCTCGCCCTCGCGGCGTTCAGAAGGCCCCGTCCCTTCGGTGACGGGGCCTTCTGTCGTGCGGGCCGCCGGAGCGTCCTTCCGCATCGCTACTTGTTGACAAGTGGCGCGAAACATGACTTTTGCCCACGACTTAAGCGGGGTTTTCTCAATAAGGCGGGCACCAATCCCGCTGAGAAACGTCATGTTTCGTCTTACTCGTCGTGACTTGTTAACATGTTCCTGTAGAACTTGTTGGAACGTTCACGGAGATTTCATCTCGTCTGGGTCTCCCTGCAGCTGTGGCACATGTTCGTCAGCACCCCCGCGCCCTGCATTGCCGCACTGAAGGAGAACCATGACTGCTGTCATACCCCCGCGCCGAGTCGACAACGTCGCGATCTGGGACGGCACCGCCTATGTGGGCGTTGGCTCCATCGAATGGGCAGGCGACAGCATTAGCTCGGTTGCGGCGAGCGGTGATTCGCCCGCTGAGTACAGCATCATCCCTGGACTCGTCGACACCCATGTGCACCTCGGGGCCTATGCGGGTGAGAAGAAGGTCGACTTCGCATCCTGGCCGATCACGACGCCCGGCGAGGAGCGCACGCTCCACATCGCCTCCAATGCCATCCGGGCGGCAAAGGCCGGTGTCACCACGCTTCGCGATCTCGCGGGCGACAAGCACCAGCTGGCAGCCAGCCGCGCGTTCGACGAGGGAATCCTCGCAGGGCCGCGAGTGCTCGTGCACGGGCAGGTCGGCATGACCGCAGGACACGGCGATCTCTTTATCCCTCCCCACTACCCTCACCGCGACCCCGTGGCAGACAGCCCAGACGAGTGCCGCAAGCTCGTGCGGCAGTGGGCAAGGGCTGGCGCCCACGGGGTGAAGATCTACACGAGCGGCGGGGTGCTCTCGATCGGCGACCGGGTGGGATGGCGCAATCAGACCGACGCCGAGATCAGCACCACCATCGACGAGGCGCACGCGCTCAGCATGCCCGTTGCCGCTCACACGCACTCGAGCGAGGGCGTGGATATCGCGCTAGCCCTCGGCGCGGACTCGATCGAGCATGGCACCGGTGTCGTCGAGCGTCACTGGCCCACCCTTATCGAGCGCAACATCCCGATTGCCCCCACGCTGCTCATCAATGACCGTCTCGCGAACGGCACCATCCCCGTCTCGGACGAAGC
>NZ_JBACFR010000261.1:0-5418 GCF_056262345.1 Homoserinimonas sp. | reverse complement strand
CGACCGCCCCGGGCTCCTATGTCTTTTCTATCCCCGCTGAGGGGCAGGCCGACTACCATCTCGAAATCAGCTATTCCGCTGGCTCACCACTGGTGATGGTCCGGCCGTAGGTTCTGCGGGTGTCGCCGGTGCT
The DNA here is from genome assembly GCF_056262345.1 of Homoserinimonas sp. Taxonomy (NCBI): domain Bacteria; kingdom Bacillati; phylum Actinomycetota; class Actinomycetes; order Micrococcales; family Microbacteriaceae; genus Homoserinimonas; species Homoserinimonas sp. The sequence continues at coordinate 5,285 of NZ_JBACFR010000261.1, read as the reverse complement.
GCCGGTGCTGCCGGTGTAGCCGGTGTAGCCGGTGTCGCCGGGGTGGTGGTGCGCAGGCCGCTCGCCCATTGGCCCAGCGCGGAGGGCATCCGGGCGGAGGTGCTGGTCCGACGCGGGTGATCGCGCCTCACGACGACGCCAAGAATGCGAACGCCTGCGGATTCGAGCTGCCGCAGTGCCGTCGTGAGCTGATGCGCACGAACCCGCCGGGCATCCACAATCACGAGGGCGGCGTCGACCGATGGTGCCAGGAGTAAAGCGTCGGCAGAATCGCCCAGTGATCGGGTGGAAACGAGAGCGACTTCTCCCCGAGTTACGAGGCCTTCCGTGCGAATGGTCACACCGGCGATCGAGTCGGCGAGATCATCCGACTCGGCGAGATCGCCGTCGAACGACTCCGCAGTCACTCCGGCATCCGAAAGCGACTCAGCCAGCGTGGCCGCCACGGCGGAGGTGCTGGCGTTGTGAGCAACCGCCACGACGAGGATTCGATGAACCTCCTGCGATTCGATTGTGTGACGAAGTACCGCTGTTGTGCGCTGCACGCTTTCCGCCGCGCGCGAGGAGGCGGGCCGCTCAAGCATGCCCATCACGGGAGCATCCGTCACGGCACGCACGTCGTCTACCCCGCGAAGCCGGTTGTCGTACCGCTGCCGCACAGCAGCCAGGACTATTCCGGCCAGCAGCCCGAGTATGGCTCCCGCCGCCACGAAAGTGCGGAGACCGGGGCCGGTGGAACTCGACGGGGCGACCGCCGGTTGAATCGTGGAGACGGTGATGAGCGGGCCGAGATCTGCGTCGACGGGCGAATTCTTGACGGCGTATTCAGAAACCTCCGCCGCGATGGCGTTCGCAATATCCGCGGCCTCGTCCGCGGAGGCATCCGAAACGGAGATGTGGAGCACCGACGTGGCGGGCGGGGTTGTCGCCGAGACCCGCCCCGCGAGGGCCGCTGGCGACGTTTGCAGCCCGAGCTCCTTAACCACAGGGGCAAGGATCGTCGACGACTTGGCCAGCTCGGCATACGACAGCATCGCGTCGCGAGTGTAGGTGGCTCCCTGGTTGATGTCCGTCGCCGATTTCGCATAGGCGACGGACATGCTCAGCGTTGCGCGGGCGGAGTAGGACGGGGTCGCGCTCAGCGCCAGGTACGCCGCGATTCCGACGCCCGCGAGAACAGCGAGCACGACGATCCACCATTGGCGCAGATAGCTGCGCGCGCCGTGGGGACGGCCGGGGGTGCCGAGGTCATGTGGTGTGGGGAGTTGGTGTGTCATGGGGTGCCTGTTCTGTCGGGAGGTGCTGAACGCGGTGAGAAGGAACAGCCCGTGTGGGACGGGGTGGAACGAATGGAGCAATGGAGAAGAACTCGGTGCGGCTGGCCCCCGTGCGGCGGGCAGCCGCGAGGCTGCTCACGGCAAGGCCGGCGACCAGCCAGAAGATGATCGTGTACTGCGTGATGAGGGCCACACTGAACAGCGCCGGGATCTGGGCAACGATGGCGACGGTCGCCGGGGTGGCCGACGATCGCAGCACAGCGATGACAGCGGCGACCAGCAGCAGGGTGAGCATGAGCAGCGGCACGATGCCATAGCTGAGGCCCGTGAGGATGAAGGAGCTGTCGATCGAGCGGAAGCCGCCAAAATAGGCGGAGCCGTCTGCCGCGCGCAGGAACGCTGGCGACTGGCCCAGAAGCTTCATTTCTCCCAGGAGGGGGATCAGGTCGCCGCGGTACTCGGCGCTCGCCGAGGCCTCATCCCCCGCAACGTCGAAGATCGTGGAAACCGGAGGCCAGAGGGTCACGGCGACGGCCGCGGCGGCGACCATCAGGCTGATGCGCAGCCGAGCGGAACCGGCCTCCCGAAGAAACAGCACCGAGAGCACGAGTGCGATAGCCGCACAGGTCATCCCCGTTCGACTCACCGTCATCGTCGAGGCCCCGAGCACCAGCATCGTGGCGAAGAATCGCACGGGCTCGGGCAGAGGCGAGGTGAGCACAAGGGGCACGACGAGGGCAAGGCTCGCACCGAGCGCGATGGAGTGGCCAAAGGCACCCTCGGCGCGCAGCACCCCGCCGCGTTCCTGCAGCGAGCCCCAGGTCGCATAGAGCGAGTTGTTCGCCGCGAGGTCAACGAAGGGGTTCCAGACGGTGGCGAACTCGACGATCGCCAGGGCTGCGACGAGACAGAAAACTAGGGTGATCATCACAGACACGGCGGGCATTCCGAGGCGCACCGCCGCGGTGCGCCCGAGCACGTAGCCGAAGCCCCACTGCGTGATCATTACGGCACCGCTTGAGAAGGTCGAGTCGCCCGTCGCGAATGCGATGGCCCACGAGAGCACAACAAGGCCAAGGAGCGCGTCGGCCAACACCGGGCGCACGTCGCGCCACGGACGCATCACGACGATTGCAGCAACCGCCGCAAGAGACGCGGGCGACCATCCGATGCCGATGTTGATGCTGAACCAGTAGGGCACGAAGCACGCGATGGCGAGCCAAGCGATGAACACCGACGATGCGAGTGGTGGCCAACCCGCCGTAACTCGCGCATGGGCCCGAGGTGCGCGCTGCTCTGTGGTTGTCATGAGGGGCTCCCGTCAAACGGGTCGCTTCGCCGCAGCGCCGAACTCGGCGAGGCGAATCGCTGGGCAGGCCGAAGGGGGTCGAGCGCAAGCCCAGCCGCGTCCAGGTCGATCGGCCCGGACCTCTTGTCCACTGCGGTCTCAAACGTGAGACGGTCGCCCGCGAGGTGTTCGGCGAGGTGCACGAAACTCGAAAAGTGGGGGCCGATCAGGTAGCCGGATGACGCCAAAAGATAGAGGTCGACGATCGAGGAGATCACCCCCGCCGTGGTGTTGTAGTCACCCTTGTCGGCCTGTGCGACGCATCCGGGGATGTCGGCCATCACGGCTTCTTGGACATCCGGTCGATCGCACGAGATGTAGAAGATGACCCCGGGGTTGTGGTGGCGCACCTCCGTGAGCCTCGCGAGAAACCATTCGACGGGAGACGCGGCGAGCGTTCGAGCGTGGGAGACGGAGTGGGCCCTGATCATCACGCCCGCGTAGGGAACGCCGCGAAGGCGCTCGTCAAAGAGCTGCTCCACCCTGTCGGCGATTTCTGCCGTGGGTCGCAGAGCCCTGAACCGCTCCTGCCACGGGCGCGCTGCCGCGGGCAGGGCAATGGGGCTGCCGGTGCGGATCTGCCAGAGGAGGCGGCGCCGGCTTTCGTCGGTGATCCAGTCGAGGGTCTCATCGCCGTAGGGGAAAACCCGTGCCAGCCCCCGGGAAACAGCCCTGCTTACGACGGGCGCCGTGAAGTCCCAGAGCTGGTCGAAGCGCGGCCCGAACAGGCGGCCGGTCGGCCACACATAGGCGAACGCCCTGTCTTCGAGTTCAGCGAGGCTCTGCGCGCCCAGAACCACCCTGACCCGGTTGCCCAGGCCGGAGTCGTAGCCGTTGTAGGCGATCAGCCCAGGTCGTGGCCAGCGAACCCTGCTACTCATGAGCATCCCTCCGGGTAGTCTGTGGGGCATTCGGCAGGTCGAGAGGCGCGAGAGGAAGTCAGATGGCGGTGAATCTCGAATCCGGTGAGCGTCCCCTTCGAGTGCTGCAATCGCTTCGCGTGGTGCGCGCCACCACGAATCCCTACCTCGTGCAGCTCGTCACAGCGCTTGAGCGGGAGGCGAGCGTCGAACTCTTCACATGGCCGCGCGCGCTTCTGGGCAGGTGGGACGTGCTGCACATTCACTGGCCCGAGCTGCTCTTCGTGCGCGAGGGGCGACTGCGCACCGCCGCGGGAGCCGCGCTGTGCTGGTTGTTGCTGATGCGGGTGCGCCAGGGTAACCGGGCGATTGTGCGCACCGTTCACAATGTTCGGCCCCACGAAGATCGGGGAGGGCTGACCGAGCGGATGCTCGCCCGCATCGACTCCGCGACGACCTTGTTCATCTCCATGGCCGATGCAGACGGGGCCGAGGCGGACGGGGCCGAGGCCGACGGCGCGAATGACGTGCCCGTCGAGGTGATCCCCCACGGTCACTACTCGGATTGGTATCCGCGGGTGGGTTCTCCGCCCGTCGCCGGCCGCGTCCTGTTCTTCGGCTTGATTCGCGATTACAAAAATGCTCCGGCGCTGGTGCATGCATTCCGCGGCATATCTCGCTCCGACGTGAGTCTGCACGTCGTCGGCAAGCTCGATCCCGCCGCGCTGGGTGCCGAGATCGAGAGCATCGCCGCTGGCGACCCGCGCATCCAGTTGAGCTTCGGATACGCCGACGACGACGTGCTGGTGCGTGAGTTCAGCGAGGCAAGCGTCGTGGCGCTGCCCTACCGAGAGATGGGCAACTCGGGCGCGATGGTGCTGGCACTCTCCCTGGGGCGGCCGGTTCTGGTGCCCCGCACCCCCGCCAATGCCGCGATGGCCGACGAGGTCGGAACCCGCTGGGTACGCCTGTACGACGGAGAGCTGACCCCGGCCGCTCTTGAGGCTGCTGTCCTTGAAAGAGTGCCGAGCGATGCCCCCAACCTCTCGTCTCGAGACTGGGAGACCGTGGGACACGCGCATATCGCGGCCTATCGTCGTGCGCTCGAATCGCGTCATGATCGCCTGTATTCCGAGTAGACGTGGCCCCAGGCGCCCGACACGATTCCGCCGCCGCGGTTGAGGCGGCGCAGCCCGCGGGCATGCAGATGCGGGGTGCGGCCCACGACGCCAGCAGCGCTGAGCAGGCCACCAGAGGCAACCCGGGCGAGCCCCGATGCGCTCAACCGCAGGCGAGTCGCCAGCCGCGATGCGCCGTCATCCGCGAGATGAATGCTGGTGCGGCTCCAGGAGTTTCCGCTACGGAACGCCCGGGCCAGCACCCAGTTTCGGGTGAGGCGTGCTGGCGGCACGATGTCGTCTACGGTGGCTTCGTCGCACCAGATGAGATGGCCCTCCCGGCGAACGAGCTCCCGCGTGAACAGTGTGTCCGAGCCGCCGGAGAGCCCGAACGCGGGGTCGAAGCGCAGGCTGCCGACCCGTTTGAGATCCAGCAACAGGTTATTGGTGGCGGCAACATCCACGGGTGTTCCGGTGGGCAGGCGGCGGCGATCAAAGAATCTGCCGGCCACAATCCACGGCTCGGGATCGCAGGAGAATCGGGAGATCACGGGTCCCACGACTCCCGGGGCGTCATGTGACCGGTAGGTCTCAAGCAAGCGGTGCAGCCAGAGCGGGGACGGGCGCTCATCATCGTCGATAAAGATGAGGAGGTCGGCGTCGCCCGCGCTGTCGAGCGCCC
>NZ_JBACFR010000260.1:0-14062 GCF_056262345.1 Homoserinimonas sp. | reverse complement strand
GGGATATGCCACCCTCAAGCTCGCGCCAGAGTTTTTGCACGACATCACCCGGCAGTTTGAGCACGGAAACATCTTTGTTCTCGGCTCGAACGGCAAATCGACGACAACGCACATGCTCACGTCGATCATGCGGGCCCACGGACTTTCGGTATTCACGAACCCGTCCGGCGGCAACCTTCCTCAGGGAATTGCCTCGTCGCTGCTTGGCCAGGTCTCTGCGACGGGTCGGTTGAATGCCGACATCGGCGTAATTGAGGTCGACGAGGCCTTCGGCAAGGTGATTGCCGAGGCTCTCAAGCCGACGGCCGCCGTGATCCTCAACCTGCAGATCGATCAGATCTACCGTTTCTTCGAACCCGAGCGCGTCGCTGGAATGTTCCGCGACATCGTGGCCGAGGTCAGCGAGATTGTCGTGCTCAATCGGGACGATCACTTTCTTGCCAATCTCGGATCGGCCCTTGAGGCCGAGGGTCGTGTCGACACCAGCTACTTTGGGCTGACGGATGCGGCGATCGCCGCTGCGCCTCACGGGCAAGTTATCGCTCGCGACTATGCCAACGAGACCGGGTCTCCCGCATCCATCGCCCGCGATGTTTTTGTCGAGGTCGTCGCTGTCGAAGGTGCGGTTGCCACGTTGTCGATTGGCGGCGCTATCCACCAGGTGCGGCTTTCTGGTCGCGGCCTCCACTACGCCGTCGACGCTGCGGCGGCGATTTCGCTGGCCCACAAAGTTCTCGGCGACAAGTTCTCTGTGCAGGCCTCGATCGATGCGCTGCAGTCGGCCAAGCCCGCCTACGGGCGCGGCGAGGTTGTCCGTCACGAAGGGCAGGATCTTGAGATCCTGCTTCTCAAGAACCTCGCCAGCTTCCAGATGAACGTCGACTACCTTGACGGGGCGCCAGAGTCAGTCATGATTGCGATCGATGAGGGGAGCAAGGACTTGTCCTGGCTCTACGCAGCGGACGTATCGAAGTTCGACCATGTCGACGTGGTTTCTGGTCCTAAAGCCGCGTTCATGGCGCTTCGCCTGGGGTACGCCGGTATCGACTATGGCGTCGTCGAGCCGGATCTTGAGAAGGCTCTTGACCAGTTCTTGGGTTCCGAATTGCCCGATGACGGCAAGCGCACACTGATCCTCGACTACGACCAGATGATCCACGGACGCCGATACCTTGGCCACAGCGATCTTGAGAGCGGTGCCGCATGACGAGCCTGACCATCCTCGAGCTCTTTCCTGAGCACCTGGCAGTCAACGGCGACATGGGCAATGTCATTGTTGTGCGCGAGAGGCTCCGCCTGGCTGGCATCGACAGCGTTCATGTGAAGCACAACCCGGGCGATGCGCTTCCCGCATCCGCTGACATGGTGCTTGTGGGTACGGGCCCGGTGTCAGCGCAGCGGGTATTGGAGCCTGCGGTTGCCGAGATCGCTGAGCAGCTCGTTTCCTGGCGTGACGCCGGCGTGCCAATGCTTGCGGTAACCGGCGGAATGCAGCTTCTTGGCTCCACGATCGCTCTCCCGAACGGTGTCGCGGTCGCAGGTGCTGGGCTTTTCCCCATCAACACGGATGCCACCGCCGCTCGGGTGGTGACTAACTGCTTCGCCGTCGATGTACCGGAGCTGGGCCGCCTGATCGGCATCGAGAACCACGGATCCCGCACGACGCTCACCGATGGAGCTTCCGCTTTCGGCACGGTTGCGACAGGGGTGGGCAACGACGGGCGAACAGAAGGCGTTCGTGTCGCCAACGCCATCGGTACCCATATCCAGGGCCCGGCTCTTGCAATGAACCCCATTCTGGCTGATCACCTTATTGAGATCGCCGCATCTCGCGCTGGCCTGCGCTACGAGCTGACTGACGCCCATCACCGGCTCGATGCGCTGGCTTCTGACTGTCGCGCAATTCTGGCTCGCGGTGCCGGAATCCCGGTTGCCGGGCCCGTCGCAGCCTAGGACGGATCTCTCGCATGACTGATGGCGCATCCCGCACCCCGTGGCGAGGTCTGCACGTCAGCAGAGCGGCCGTGCGCAAGAATCTTGCGGCCCTCCTTGAGGCCGCCAACGCTTCGAGCGCGATGGTAGAGCTGCCGGGCAACGCGTATGGGCACGGTCTCGTCGAGGCTGCGATTACCGTCGCTTCTGCGGGCGCCGCGGCGATATCAGTGACGAACGCTGATGATGCCATTGCGCTCCGTGAAGCCGGGTTCACCGGGCCCGTCTGGGTGACTCGAATCGCCACGGACGACAGCCTGCCAGCACTGGCCGAGGCCGGTATCGGTGTTGTTGCGGGGACCGACTCGCTGGCGATTCGGGCGCTCGACGCCGGTATTGCGTCGCTGGGGATTTCGCACGGCAGCGGGATGCGAAGTGCTTCCGCGGACGATGTCGTGGCCATCGCCGCGTCGATTTCGCTCCATCCGGCTCGCAACGAGCTGACCAGTCTCGTCGTTGTAGCCGATTCACCGGCATACGCGGACGACGCGGCAAACACGCTGGGTGCTCACGATCGTGCTATCGACGCGATGTATGTTCGCGCGGGGCTTCCTTTGACACGCGATCGCGGTTTTTTGCCGGTTCTGGGAGCGGCCGTGTTCGGGCTCAGTGAATCTGACGAGGCGCCTTCCTGCGTCATTCCCGCCGCACGTCTCACGGCCCCTGTGCTGTCGCTCAAGCCCGCCCAAGCCGGTATCGGAGTGAGTTACGGGTACACCTACGTCACCAGCAGGTCCACGACGTTGGCCCTCGTGCCATTCGGATATGGCGACGGCATTGATAGGTCGGCTGGCAACACCGTCCAGGCGCAGATCGCAGGGCAACGGTTCACTATCGCAGGAAGAGTCGCGATGGATGCGAGCGTCTTTGATATCCAGGATGCCGCCGTGGCGATCGGCGATGAGGTGGTCTTCTTCGGTTCCGGTGAGAGCGGAGAGCCTACGGCCCAGGAGTGGGCCGCTGCGCTCCGTATGCCGAGTGCGGCGATTGTCGCGGGACTCACTGACAGGGTGAACAGGATGTGGGTCTAGTGGCATCAGAAGCGATCGTTGACCTTGGCGCTTTTGCCCACAATGTGCACCATCTCCGTTCAGTCGTAAACCCCGCAGAGTTGATGGTTGTGCTGAAGGCCAATGCCTATGGCCATGGAGTAGCCGAGACGGGTGCCGCAGCAGTGGCAGCGGGCGCACGCTGGCTCGGTGTTCTCGACATTGACTCGGCGCTTCGCCTGAGGGAGTCGGGCATCGACCCGGACATCAGGATTATGGCCTGGCAATACCTGCCCGACCAGCGATTTGACCGTGCGGTTCAGGCTGATATCGATCTCGGAGTTTCCACCATTACCGAGCTCGAGGCCATCGCCGGTGCGGCCGGGGCGGCCCCCGCTCGAATTCACCTCAAGATCGATACCGGTCTCATGCGCAACGGGGCTACTGCCGAGGATTGGCCAGCGCTCGTAGTCGCTGCCCGTGAACTGCTGGCCAGGCGGCGCGTTGCGATCGTCGGCATCTGGACTCATCTGGCTGAGGCATCAGAAGAGGCAGACTCAGCGGCGGTTGATCGGTTTGTTGCCGCCGTCGACGTTGCGGCCGGTCTGGGCGTGACGTTCGAGGTCCGTCACCTGGCCGCGAGTTCCGCCGGGTTCAGGCGTGACGACGTGCGCTTCGACATGGTGCGGATGGGCGGGCACACCTGGGGTATTCCGTCGTTCGATGGCGTAACGGCCAACGACATGGGGCTTATCCCCGTGATGACCCTCCGGAGCGAGGTTACGGCGGTAAAAGGTGACCTTGCCGAGGTTCCACTCGGATACGCCGATGGTGTACCGGTTCGTGCGGCTGGCCTGCTCGACGTGGCCATCCGTGGTCGTCGCCGACGCATCCACTCGGTCGGAATCGACTATGTAGTCATCGAAGATTCTGTGGATGTCGCCGTCGGCGACGAGGTAACTCTGTTTGGTTCGGGGGCGGCCGGAGAGCAGACCGTTCGCGAGTGGGGCGACCTCACCCAGACACTGGGCGATGAGATCGTCACACGTATCTCCAGCCGGGTAGCGCGCCGCTACGTAGGCGACGCGAACTCTACCTAGGCGCGACTCTCTTCAAGCCGGCGCGACTCGTCAAGCCACTCTGTGGCGACTGCTTCGAGCTTCTCCTGGTGGCGGCGACCGTGGTGCGCGCAGAACAGCAATTCGCTATCGCCGATCGCAACGCGGATGTAAGCCTGGGCTCCACAGCTGTCGCAGCGGTCGGATGCGGTGAGCTGGTAGGAGTCACTCTCCGCGATCTCGGTAGAAATCTGAGACATGGGTTCCTCCTCCTGGGGTGGATGGTTCTGGTCATGAGACCTGATACCCATACAAGCACGGGTCAGCTGAATCTGACGTATTGGGGGCGATCATTTCGCTCACCGCGTAGCCCAAACCGCGCTGGGGCTCAGGAGTGTTGTTGCGGGATGGGCGCATCAGCGACCCGTAGGCTTACGGGGGAGTCGGTGTGGCCATCCGCCTGCCATCCCCCTCATGTCTTAGAAGGAGTCCCGGTGTCGAGTTCTGACTACTCCGCCCGCCATCTGTCTGTGCTTGAAGGCCTTGAGGCCGTTCGCAAGCGCCCAGGTATGTACATCGGTTCTACCGATTCACGCGGTCTCATGCACTGCCTCTGGGAGATCATCGACAACTCGGTCGACGAGGCCCTTGCGGGTCACGGGTCAACCATCGAGGTGATTCTTCACCCCGACGGCAGTGTCGAAGTGCGCGACAAAGCGCGCGGAATTCCCGTGGATATCGAGCCCAAGACGGGGCTATCCGGCGTCGAGGTCGTCTTCACTAAGCTCCACGCCGGCGGCAAGTTTGGGAGCGGATCGTATGCGTCGTCGGGCGGATTGCACGGCGTGGGAGCATCCGTCGTCAACGCGCTTTCCGAGCGCCTCGATGTTGAGGTCGATCGCGACGGCGTGACCTGGGCGATGTCCTTCCACCGGGGCGAACCCGGCATCTTCGCCGACTCTGGCGAACCGAGCCCTACCGCGCCCTTCACCCCGTTTGAAAAGAAGAGTGAACTTCGCAAGATCGGCAAGGTCAAGAAGGGCGTTTCGGGAACCCGGGTTCGGTACTGGGCTGACCCCCAGATCTTCACGCGCGGAGCAAACTTTCAGATCGATGAACTCTTCTCCCGTGCGCGGCAGACGGCGTTTCTCATCGGGGGGCTCACGCTCACGGTCATCGATCGCCGCGGCGACGACGAGGTCACGGAATCCTTCACCTTTGAGGGCGGTCTTTCGGAGTTCGTAGATTTTCTTGCTCCCGACACGGCTCTCACGAGCACGTGGCGGATGACCGGCTCAGGCACGTTCACTGAGACCGTTCCGGTTCTCGACGAACGAGGCCACATGGTGGCAACGGAGCTTGAGCGCCACTGTGAGGTCGACATCGCCCTTCGCTGGGGCACCGGATACGAAACCGTCTTCCGCAGCTTCGTAAACATCATTTCGACCCCCAAGGGTGGAACGCATCAGGCGGGCTTCGAGCAGGGGCTGCTCAAGTTTTTGCGGTCGCAGGTGGAGCTCAACGCGCGCCGGCTGAAGGTCGGCAACGACAAACTGGAGAAGGACGACGTGCTGGCGGGGTTGACCGCGGTGTTGACCGTTCGTCTTCCCGAACCGCAGTTCGAGGGGCAGACCAAGGAGATCCTCGGCACGCCAGCAGTGCGGGCGATCGTGGCCAGCGTCATCACGAAGCAGATGAAGGAACTCTTCTCCTCGCCGAAGCGAGACGACAAGGCGCAGAGCGCTCTCGTCCTCGACAAGATCGTCGCGGAGATGAAGTCGCGGGTTTCTGCGCGCGCCCATAAAGAGACTCAGCGCCGCAAGAACGCACTCGAGAATTCGACGCTTCCGGCAAAGCTGGTGGATTGCCGCAGCAACGACGTCGGCAACAGCGAGCTGTTTATCGTGGAGGGTGATTCTGCGCTGGGAACAGCCAAGCTCGCCCGGGATAGCGAGTACCAGGCGCTATTGCCAATTCGAGGCAAGATTCTCAACGTTCAAAAGGCGTCGGTCTCTGACATGCTCTCCAATGCCGAGTGCGCGTCGATCATTCAGGTGATCGGTGCTGGCTCGGGGCGAAGCTTTGATCTGTCGGCCGCACGATACGGCAAGGTCATCATCATGAGCGACGCCGATGTCGACGGCGCGCACATCAGGACCCTGCTCTTGACCCTGTTCTTCCGGTACATGCCCGACATGATCAGAGACGGCCGCATCTACGCCGCGGTTCCCCCTCTGCACCGTGTGGTGGTAATGAACCCGGGCTCAAAGCCCAACGACATCCTCTACACATACTCCGAAGCGGAGCTTCAGGCGGTGCTCTCCCAGCTAAAGAAGCAGGGCAAGCGTTACCAGGATCCGATTCAGCGCTACAAGGGACTCGGCGAGATGGATGCCGACCAGTTGGCCACCACCACGATGGATCGTTCACACCGCACCCTGCGCCGCGTTAACATTGCGGATGCCGCACGCTCCGAGAAGGTATTCGACCTGCTCATGGGCAACGATGTGGCGCCCCGCAAGGAGTTCATCATCGAGGGCTCGGCTGGGCTCAGCCGAGACCGTATCGACGTCTAGGAGCCGATTGAGCGGCCGATAGAGCCGAGAACGCCGGGGAGTGGGGTGCCGGACGCATCGCGCTTCGCTCCAGGCTCCGGCAGCGTTCTGGCGCTTCCGTCCGACCCCGAGGCCATCGCGGGCTGAGGGCCGACCCATGCGAGCGTGAGGCAGTCTTCACCCTTGAGAAGCGAGTGCGCGCGCACGCCACCGGTGGAGCGCCCCTTGGCGGGAAACTCCGAGAGCGCGGATACCTTGGCGCGGCCGGGGTCGGTCTCGGCGATCGTCGCTGATGAACCAGAGACGGTTACGACGACGGCCGATTCGGCATCCTCGACAACGGAGAATGAGATCACGGAGGCTCCCGCGGAGAGACGGATGCCCGCCATACCGCCGGCCGAGCGGCCCTGGGGGCGCACAGCCGAGGCAGCAAAACGAAGAAGCTGGGCATCTGACGTCACGAAGACGAGCTCAGCATCATCCGACGCAATCGCCGCACCGACGACCTCGTCGCCGTCTTTGAGCGAGATGATGTCGAACTCCGGCTTGTTCGGAATGTCGAACGGGGATACCCGCTTGACGATGCCGTCCCTGGTGCCGAGGGCGAGCGGCATGTCCGGCTCGAGGGCGACGAGCGCGAGGACGCGCTCCTTCTTGGCGTCAAGGCCGATGTAATCCGCAGCCTTGCGACCGGCAGCGAGCTGCACGGAGTTGTCGGGCACAACGGGAAGATCGACGGGCGAGAGTCGAACCACTCTGCCGCGGTTGGTAACGGCGCCGATGTCGCTGCGACTCGTCGTCACAACCTCGCTGAGTACGGCGTCGTGTTTGCTGCGGCGCGCCGGAGCGATGATGGGTTGAATCTCACCGTCAACGTAATCGACACGGACCAGCCGCCCCGTCGTGCTCAGAATCACGCGGCAGGGAACATCCGCGATCTCAAGATTGGGTGCTGCAGCCTTCGAACGACCGGAGGTGGCGATGCTGGCGCGCGCTTCTGTGAGCAGCGTGCGGCGAGGCGTACCGAACTTCTCCGCAGCCTCGTCGAGCTCCCGGCTCACCAGAGCGCGGACCAGAGCGGGGTCGGCCAACAGCTTCTCAAGCTCGGCGATCTCAGCAGCCAGCTGGTCGCGCTCGGCTTCTAGCTCGATGCGGGAGAAACGCGTTAGGCGCCGAAGTCGCAGTTCGAGAATGTACTCGGACTGCACATGGCTCAGATCGAACACATCAATCAGTCGGGCGCGGGCTTGCTCGCTGTCATCGCTCGTGCGGATGACCTGGATCACTTCGTCGATGTCGACTATCGCGATTAGGAGTCCTTCAACCAGGTGAAGGCGCTCCCGACGCCGAGCAAGGCGGTATGCGCTCCGACGCGTTGTTACGGCGATGCGGTGGTCGACGTAGACCTTCAACAACTCGCGCAGGCCCAGAGTGCGAGGACCCCCGTCGACAAGGGCGACGTTGTTGATGTTGAACTGGTCTTCGAGAGGAGTGTGCTTGTAGAGCTGTTCAAGCACTGCCTCGGGGTTGAAGCCCGTCTTGATGCCGATGACGAGACGCATGCCCCGTTTGCGATCGGTGAGATCTGCGACATCGGAGATGCCGTTCAGCTTCTTCGAACCGACGCCATCCTTGATCTTCTCGATGACCTTCTCGGCACCGACCATGTAGGGCAGCTCGGTAATGATGAGCCCCATTTTGCGGGCGGTGATCGGCTCGATAGAGACGCGCGCGCGCGTCTTAAAGCTTCCGCGACCGGATTCATAGGCATCGCGCACGCCGCTGAGTCCGACGATGGTGCCGCCGGTCGGCAGGTCGGGACCGGGCACAAAGGCCATCAGGTCGTCGAGCGTTGCATCCGGGTTCTCAAGCAGGTGCCGTGCTGCGCCCACCACCTCGATGAGGTTGTGGGGAACCATGTTCGTCGCCATGCCGACCGCGATGCCGGTTGCGCCATTGACGAGAAGATTCGGGAATGCCGCAGGCAATACCTCTGGCTGCATGATCTGGTTGTCATAGTTCGGCACGAAGTCGACGACGTCTTCGTCGAGATCTGCCGTCATTGCGATCGCGGCAGCCGCGAGGCGGGCCTCGGTGTACCGGGGTGCCGCGGGGCCGTCATCGAGCGAGCCGAAGTTTCCGTGGCCGTCGATCAGGGGAACCCTCATGATGAACGGCTGATTGAGTCGCACCATGGCGTCATAGATCGACGCGTCGCCGTGCGGATGCAGCTTGCCCATAACGTCGCCGACGACGCGCGCGGACTTGACGTGCCCGCGGTCGGGCCGGAGCCCCATCTCGGTCATCTGAAAGAGGATGCGGCGCTGAACGGGCTTGAGTCCGTCGCGCGCGTCAGGGAGTGCCCTCGAGTAGATAACGGAGTAGGCATACTCGAGAAAGGAGCCCTCCATCTCGCTGGCAAGGTCGACGTCGTCGATGCGCTCGTGGGGCTCGTCTGAAATACGGTTAGCGGGAGTAGTCATAAGATTGCTGCCATGCTACCGGCCCCGTATTCTCACCGGTTTAGCCTCGCCGATGTGATGCCGAGTTTGCTCGCGTCGGTTCGGGGCCACGACAACACACTGCGTCTTCCCCCGACCAGGTCGGCGATCGTGGTGGTCGCCGATGGACTCGGTAGCCACATGCTGAAGGCGTCGGCCGGGCATGCTCGGCGACTGGCCGCAGCCGCAGGACCCAAGGCCTCCATCGCCTCAGGATTTCCCACAACGACGGCGTCGGCCCTCGCGACCCTCACCACGGGAACGCTGCCGGGGCGACACGGCCTCGTCGGCTACACCGTCCTCGATCCGGCCCATGACCGTGTCGTGAACCAGCTGAGCGGGTGGGAGGGCACGCTCGATCCGCTCACCTGGCAGAGGATGCCGACACAGTTCGAGGTGGCCGCAGGCCTCTCGATCCCGTCATTCGCGGTCGGTGCGGCCCGTTATGAAGACTCCGGATTCACCCGTGCGGTGCTGCGTGGCGCCGAGTTTGCAGTCGGGGCAAGCATTGCCGAGCGTCTCGATACGGCGAGGGCACACCTAGCCGCAGCGGGGGGAATCGCGTACGTCTACGTGCCGGAACTCGACCAGGCCGGGCACCGCTCTGGGTGGGCTTCTGACCGTTGGCTGACTGCGCTCGAAGATCTCGATTCTGCGATGGCGCGGTTTCTCGCGGCCGCTCCCGCAGACGAGGGAATCATCCTCACGGCAGACCACGGCATGGTTGATGTGCCTGACCGCAACCATGTCATCGTCGATGAGAACTCCGCACTACGCGAGGGCATCCGTCATATCGCGGGCGAACCACGATGCCTCCACCTCCACCTGGAGCCGTCACTTGGCGCTGATCAGAAGCAGCACATCATTCAGCGCTGGCGGGATGCAGAAGAGTCTCGTTCGTGGGTGGCGACGCGGGACGAGGCGATCAGTGCCGGATGGTTCGGCCCCGTCGATGCTGACGTTGCGCCTCGAATTGGAGACATCCTGGTGGCGGCGCGCAAAGGTGTCGCGTATTACACGTCGGAATCAGCGAAGGGACGCGGCATGGTCGGGCAGCATGGATCGCTGACCGGGGACGAGACGATGGTTCCCCTGCTCAGATTCGGCTCTTTTGCGCTCTGACGCTAGTCGTCGTCGGACTTCGCGCCGAACACAATGTCGTCCCAGCTGGGCATAGAGGCGCGACCCTTGCGGGCGGGCTTCGATAGTCCCGGCGTGGAATTCACGGTGGGGGCGACCGGTGCGGGGGGAGCGGGGGAGGGCGAATCGCTCGGAGAGTTGTCATCGAACGCTGAAAGAGGAACGTCGATCACCCGGATGCTGCCGGTCGACGGGTGCGAAGCTTTGGCTTCGTCGAACGAATCTTCGCTGGGCGCCGACTCGCGCTCACCGCGACGACGACGGAGGGCTTCGAGGAGGTCCGCCGTGTGACCAACCCCGGAGGCATCCTCCGCAGCGTCGCGGTTGACGGCCGCGGGAGAGATTCCCGAGCGCATGAACGGGATCGCCTCACCGTAGGGCGACGTATCGCGTTGGCTGAGCTGTTCATCCGTGAAGGCTCCGCTGTCAAAGCGCGAGGTGTCGGGTGACTTCGTGTCAGTGACCGCGCGAAGGCGGGGGATGAGGGAGCCGGGCAATTCACCCTGCTGGCTCAGGGTTGTCGCGTCTGAGTTTGTGGGGGCCAGTGTCGACTTTTTCGGATCAAACTGCCAGCGAGCGTCATGACCAACCGAATTGGCGGTGAACGTCAGTTTGACGAGCCAACCGGATTCGGGGTCCTTCCAGCTCGCCCACGCGATGTCGGAGGCGCCAAGCTCGTCGAGTCGTTCGTCAATTGCAGATCCAAATGTCGATCCGCCTAACGGCTCGACATCGGCCGCGGTATTCACGGGCACGCTTCGGGAGGCGGTCACGATGAACTCTCGTTCCGCCAACACCGGGCCCTCAAACCGCTCGACATAGTCGAGCTCTGCTCCCGTGAGATCGGCCACATCCTGGGCCGACATCCCTGCTCGGATATGGGACTGGATCTCCCGAGGCCCCACCTTGCGCTCGGCAGCGTTGACGGGGGACCTTCGGCGCAGTTTTGCCTGCGTCTCGTCGTCGATGGTGATCCGGTAACGGGTCCCATCGTCCGCCGCGGCGGTTAGTACGCCGTTCTCAAGTGCGATGACTCTCAGGTCTTGCATGCTGATCGCCTCTCAGGCCGTCATGATTCGCTTCTAGATTCTCACGAGGTGTGCCCCGAAGCGGGGAATAGACAGGGCGTGCCGCAAGTTGGTTCCAACGCAGATGCGCTTGCTGCGAAGTGCGTTTGCTATTCACAAACTAATAAGGCAAACTGTCGCCGCCGATTGAGAATGATCGGTTCATATCAAG
Organism: Homoserinimonas sp.; assembly: GCF_056262345.1. Taxonomy (NCBI): domain Bacteria; kingdom Bacillati; phylum Actinomycetota; class Actinomycetes; order Micrococcales; family Microbacteriaceae; genus Homoserinimonas; species Homoserinimonas sp. The sequence continues at coordinate 2,588 of NZ_JBACFR010000260.1, read as the reverse complement.
ACTGGATGGGCATGGCAACCGACTACGACGCACCTCGAAAGACCGACGATGACTCCGAGAGCATCGAGGCACTGAAGGAGCGAGTCCCAGACAAGATGTCTGGCGTTGTCGACTCGGATGACGCGGACAACCCCGGTGGCTTTGAGCTGCCGGGTGCGGACCTCTCAGATCTCGAGCTCGACGTCGTCGTGCTTCCCCCACAGGCCGATGAATTCACCTGCATCAGCTGCTTCCTTGTGAAGCACCGTTCGCAGATCGACCACACAGAGAAGCTCGGCGCTATTTGCTTGGAGTGTGCCGCTTAGCCTCGGACACTGCAGAGACGAATTGATCCGGCCTCCTACTGGAAACCAACCAGTAGGGGGCCGGATCTTTTTCGTCAACGACCGGAATCTTGACGACGCTATCGATTCCGCCCCGAAAGACAATCCACGCACGAGCATCGAGGCGCACGCCGCGCTCGGCTGTCGCCTCGCCGCCCGAGTAGGCCTCGGGCTCCCCGGCGAACTCGATGGGAAGGCTGGCCCGTCCGACTGTGATTCGCTCCGGTGTCACTTCGACGACAGGAGAGATCGCAATCAGGGTGCCGCAGCTGGCGAGGTAAAGTGCGATCGCCGCGACGACGCCGACAGTCTGATTGATGGGCAGAAACACCAACAGGGTTGCGGGAATCAGCAGCAGGAGGGCAACGAGAAGGCCTCGCGAGGGAAGCAGTCGTTCGCGAAAGAGGATCATGCGACTATTCGATCAGACTTTTCGCGCGATCCCGTCGCTGCACTAACCTCGTCACGTGCCTGAAAGCCTCGAGATCCCGATTGTTGCGGAATATGTGCCCGCCTACGCCCATCCCGGCGACGCTGGAGCGGACCTGAGATCTGCTGAATCGCTCGTGCTGGGCCCAGGGGAGCGGGCAACGGTCGGCACCGGGGTCGCCATTGCTGTCCCCGACGGATATGCGGCGTTCGTGATGCCGCGGAGCGGTTTGGCGGCACGCAACGGCATCACCATCGTGAATGCGCCCGGCACAGTAGATGCGGGCTACCGCGGCGAAATCCGCGTCACACTTCTCAATACCGATCCCCGCGAATCTTTTTCGGTGAATGAAGGCGATCGCATCGCTCAGCTCATCATCATGCCGGTCGTACGAGCGGCATTCAGCAGTATTCAACAATTGGATGCCACGGTGAGAGGTGAATCCGGTTTCGGATCCACCGGCCTCGCGGCACGGGAAGGAGACAGCGCGTGAGCGAATCAGGTGAAGCAATGGAGGACGAGGTTCTTCAGCAGGCCAAGTCCGCTCCTGCCGACCGGGAAACCGACGGCCCGCTCGACGAGAGCGAGGCCAATCCCGTTCGCCCGTATGTCGACCTTGGCGGCATCAAGATTCTTCCTCGTGAGGGGCTTCAGCTGCGCCTTGAGGTAGAGGAGGGCAGCAAGCGCGTCGTTGCTGTCGGCCTCGACTACGCCGGTTCGACGCTGCAGGTGCAGCCGTTTGCCGCGCCGCGATCGACGGGACTGTGGCACGAGATTCGCCAGCAGATCGCGGAGCAGATTGCCAAGCAGGGCGGAACGACCAAACTGACGGCCGGAGTATTCGGCCCAGAGCTTCTTGCTGAGATTCCCGCGAACGCACCGGGGCAGCCGGGGTCAAAGCGGCTAGCTCGCTTTGTGGGCGTCGATGGCCCCCGTTGGTTCCTTCGGGGTGTCATCGCTGGCGAGGGCGTCGTGGATCCTGAAGCGGCGGCGAAGATCGAGGACCTGTTCCGCAGCATCGTTGTTGTTCGCGGATCGAGCCCGATGCCTCCGCGGGACCTGATCCCGCTGCAGATGCCTAAGACCGGCGCTCAGGTTCAGCCCAATCCATCGGAGACCGTGTAACCGTGACATCCGCGCTCCCCCCAGAGCCTGCAGACGAGGCTCAGCCGTCCGCTCGCGAGGCCCTGAAGACGGCGTTCGGCGACGCCGCTCGCGGCGCAGGCATCGGTGCGGTCACGCCGGGAGAGGTCCCGACGGCCAAGTCGCTGCTGGCTGCTGTCGGCGGCGTGCGAGGCCTCATCGAGTCAATCCTTCCCGGACTGGGCTTTCTCGTTGTCTACACGCTGACGAAAGACCTTCTCCTCTCCGTTTCGGTGCCTCTCGTGGTCGCTGTTGCCTTCGTCGTCGTCAGGGCCGTCACGAAGTCGATGGTTATGCCGGCGGTCGCTGGTCTCATCGGCATCGGGGTTTCCGCAGTTTTGGCGCTCATGACGGGGCGCGCAGAAGACAACTTTCTGCCCGGTCTCATCATCAACGTGGTCTCGTTGACCGTTCTGCTTGTGAGCATCCTGGTGCGGTGGCCGCTGATTGGTCTGATCGTCGGAGTTCTCACGGGGGAACTCACTGAGTGGCGGGACGATCGCACCAAGCGCAGGGTTCTCACTGTGGCCACCTGGCTGTGGGTCGGACTTTTTGCCGCACGACTGCTCGTGCAAGCCCCGCTGTACTTCGCGGGAGAACCGGAGCTTCTTGGGGGAGCGAAGCTCATCATGGGTGTTCCGCTCTATGCCGCGATGCTCTGGGTTACGTGGCTTCTTGTGCGCGCAGCGTTC
>NZ_JBACFR010000259.1:0-4794 GCF_056262345.1 Homoserinimonas sp. | reverse complement strand
TCGCCGTCGAAGCGCTTCATCGAAACCAGTATTCTGGGGTGATGGGGGAAGTCGCGGTGGTTCGGTCGTCTCCCGTCGTGCGCTCACTGCGGTGGGCCCTCGCGTTGCTCGGAGCCTCGCCCATGGCCCTCGGGAGCGCACTGCTTAACCTGGCCGTCGACCCCGCCGCCGCCGCGGGTGTTGCCCTCTACACCGTTGTGGTCTGCATCTATCTCGCGGCGGGCATCCTCGCCTGGTGGCGTCGCCCCGGCAACCGCATGGGGGCACTCATCGTGCTCGCTGGCTTCGCGGTCCTCGCCGCGGGGCTCTCGAATAGCCTCAATCTGCAGCTCATGGTCGTGGGCACCATCAGCGCCACGGTCGTGCTCGCCCTGACGGTGCACCTGCTGCACGCATTCCCCTCTGGCCGCATTCAGGGCAGAGCCTCTCGGTGGATTGTGTTCGCCGCCTACGCCAACTCGCTCGTGCTTGAGGCTCCCGGTTATCTCTTCGACCCCGGCGCGCAATCGCCCCTGTTCGTCAGCGACCTTCCGGGGCTCGCGGCCACAGCATCCGCGCTTCAGAGTGTGATCGGGCTAGCCGTCGCCATTGGCACGGCCATCGTTCTCGCCTCGAGACTGCGTGCGGCAGATGCTGCGCTCCGGCGAACCCTCGTGCCGCTGTTCGCCTACGGCATGCTGGCCATTCTGTTCATCCCGTTCAGCTCCGTCGTTCTCGAGGGTGTGTTCGGGGTCGACTCCTACTGGCGGGGCATTGCGCAGCTAGTTGTGATCGGGGGCGTTCCGATCGCGTTCACCCTGGGCATCCTCCGCGGCGGGTTCGCGCGAACCGCCGGCCTCTCGGAACTCGAGACCTGGCTGGGAGCGAGCGGCGGGGAACCGAGTGCGTTGACCGCAGCGCTCGCACGCACGATCGGCGACCCTGATCTCCAGGTCGCCTACTGGGTGGAGGACAGGGGAATCCACGTAGACGAGACCGGCGCCCCCGTTGCCCTCCCGGGTGGTCGCGGCCACCGATCGGCCGTCGAGGTCGAGCTGGATGGCCGCCGCATCGCCGCCATCATTTACAGCTCGGAACTCATCGCCGACTCGGAGAGCGTGCGATCGGCGGGCCGACTGGTGGCCCTCACCCTCGACAGAGAACGGTTGACGGCGGAGCTCCACGCGAGCGAGCGAGCGCTCGCTGCCTCGCGGGCCAGGGTGGAGATGGCGGATGCCACGACCTTCGATTCCGACAGCGGCATCGAGCGGCTCACTCGACGGCAGCGAGAGGTGCTCGCCCTCATCGCGCAGGGGCGCACGAACGCGGCCATCGCGCGCGAGCTCGTGCTGTCGGAGAAGTCGGTCGTCAATCACATCTCCCGCATTTTCGACGCCCTCGACCTGCCGATGGTTCCCGACGATCACCGACGAGTTATCGCCGCGATGCGTTACCTCGCCCGCTAGCCCCGCTTGTTTCCCGAGCGGGGCAGTGGTCGGCGAACGACAGGCTTCACCGGTTCGCCGCGGCGCACCTGCCCCGGCAGGGGCCGCGCCTTGCGGTCCGTGATCCCCGCGGACGAACCGAGAAGCCACGGCACCAACGCCACCGTCACGCCGTGCTCCAACATGAGCTTGTGGCGGATGCGGCGGGCCTTCTGGTTGTGCAGCAGCCGCTCCCACCAGTGACCAACGATGTACTGCGGAATGTAGACCGTCGTCACCTCTGGCCCATGCTTCTCGCGATGCGCGCGGATGTACGCGATCAGCGGTTCGCTGATGCCGCGATAGGGCGACTGCACAACGCGCAGCGGCACTCGGATGTTCATTTCGGCCCACTGCTTCTCCAGCAGGTCGGTTGCCGCATCGTCGACGGAGCAGTGCACCGCGTCGAGCGAATCGTGGCGGGCGGCGATCGCATAGTCGAGCGCCTTAAGGGTGGGCTTCTGCATACGGCCCACCAACACGATCGCGTGGTCCCCGCGGGAACCAAATTTCGTGACGGGGTCGACCTCAAGCTCACGCTCGATCTTGGCGTAGTACCGATTCACCCGAACCATGAGCAGATAAAGAACAGGCATGATCGCGAACACCAGCCACGCACCGTGCGTGAACTTGGTGACCGTGACGATGATCAGAACCGTCGCCGTAAACACAGCCCCTGTCGCGTTGATCGCGAGCCCCGACGCGACCGATCGCATCGGCGCCTCGCCCGACCGCACCATCGACATCCAGTGCTTGACCATGCCGGCCTGCCCCAGGGTGAATGACACGAAAACCCCGATGATGTAGAGCTGAATCAGCTGGGTCAGGTTCGCCTGGTAGACGACGAGCAGCACAATCGCGAGCAGCCCCAGCACAATCACGCCGTTGGAGAAGACGAGACGATCGCCGCGCGCCTGCAGCCCCTTGGGGGCGTAGCCGTCGCGGGCCAAAACAGAACCGAGCAGCGGGAACCCGTTAAACGCCGTATTCGCCGCGAGCAACAACACGGCAGCCGTCGCCGCCTGAATAACAAAAAACATGATCGTGGTGTCGCCGCCGAACACGGCAGCGGCCAGCTGCGCCATCACGCTGCGCTGCGGCTCCGTCGCGCACTCCGCCCAGCCGATGAGCGCGCACGGATCCTCGGAATAGTGAACCCTGCTGATCAACGCCAGCGCGGTCACCCCCACGAACAACACGATCGCGATGCCGCCCATCAGCACGAGGGTCCACTGGGCGTTGCGAATCTTGGGCGTTCTGAACGCTGGCACCCCGTTGCTGATCGCCTCGACGCCCGTCAGCGCGGAACATCCACTAGCAAAAGCCCGCAAGAGCAGCAGCACGATCGCCACCTGACTCAGGTCCTTCGCTTCAACCGTGTACGCGGCCGACTCCGCCACGGGAAGGTCACCGAGCGTCACCCGGATGCCTCCCACCACGATCATGAGCAGCACGCTCGCAATAAAGAGGTACGTCGGCAGCGCGAACGCTTTGCTCGACTCGGCGACGCCCCGCAGGTTCACCGCAACGAGCAGCACCACGAACACGACGGCCAACTCGACCCGTGCGCCGTGCAGCTCAGGGATCGCCGAAATGATGTTGTCGACGCCGCTCGCCACCGACACCGTGACCGTCATCACATAGTCGACGAGCAGAGCGGATGCCACAACGAGACCAGCCTTCTCGCCCAGATTGCGATGGGCCACCTCATAGTCGCCGCCGCCCGACGGATAGGCCTTCACGAGTTGCCGATACGACGCCACAACGACCAGCAGCAGAAGCACAACAGCCGCGGCAACCCACGGGGCAAACGACAGCATCGTGAGCCCGCCGAGCGTCAGAATCAGCAGCAATTCTTGAGGCGCGTAGGCGACGGATGAGAGCGGGTCGCTCGCGAAAATGGGCAGTGCCAGGCGCTTCGGCAGCAACTGGGCATCGAGCTTTTCTGTGGGCAGCGGTTCGCCGATCAACCAACGCTTCGGCGACCGCGCATCAGTGGTCACGACCGGCAACACTACGCCGATGCTGGCCCGACGCAAGTGGCAGAATTGGGCGGCCAGCGCAGCCGCCTAGCGCAGCGGATGCGGGGGCATCCATCGATAGAATCGGGCGGTGAGCACACCACAGGGCAAGCGTCGCCGGGTATGGCCGTGGATCGTCGCTGCCGCTCTCGTGGTGGTGCTCGTGCCCGTGGCGATAATTGTCGTGCCGATCCTGACGCACGAACAGCAGGGCACCTCAACCGTCGTAGATTCCGACGAGGAGTGGCCGCTCAGCGTCACCGCCGTCGGCGATGACGGGCGCACCCGCACCCTTGACGTTGTTTCGGCGCAGCCCGTTGGAACGGTCGATACGTCCGCCCTCGTCGAGGGCGAACGCATTGTGGTCACCGGCACGGGTTATGACACCTCGCAGGGTATCTACGTCGCCATCTGCAAGATCGCGCCCGACCCCGAAACGAAGCCCGGACCCTGCCTCGGCGGCGTTCCCGCGACCGAGGGTGAGCAGCAGGAAGCGGGCTCGGTGCAGTTCGCCCCCAGCAACTGGATTAACGACGACTGGGCGTGGAAGCTCTTCGGCGCCCGCAGCTATGACGACGCCGCCACCGGAACCTTCACGGCGTACCTCGAAGTGCCGTCACCCGTTGGCGACGGTGTCGACTGCCGAGTCGATGCGTGCGCCATCTACACCCGCAATGACCACACGGCCCTCTCGGACCGCGTGCAAGACGTCTACATCCCGGTCGGTTTCGCGGGGTAGTGGCGGCGCATCCCAGGATGCTGTGAGTGGCCAGTTTGTGCTCCAAAGGTCTCGTTTTGGCGCAGAAAGTGGCCACTCACGAGATCGTTCGGCCACGGCGCAGGGTGGTTGGGGCCGAGAGCTGCATTCCTCGTGCGACGAGTAGAGCGCGCACGCCTGCCACGAACTCTCAGGGCCTGCGGTTTAGATCGTCCGAGGTGACCCGCCGCACCCGCCATCCGGCATCCTCGAACCGCTCGCGACGGGCGATGTCGTAGCGAAACTGCCGCACGTCGGTGCGGTGGCCATCGCCCTCATACTCAAGGGCAACCATCGCTTCGACGTAGCTGAGGTCTGGCCGACCGAGCACCACACCATCCGCGCGATTGGCCGGCACATTCACCAACGGTTCGGGCAGCCCGCTTCGAACCAGCAGCATCCGGAGCAGACTTTCGCTACGGGAGTCGACCCGCTCGCGCACCTGGTTGATTGCGGAATGGCGGATGCGGCTGCCGCGCGATCCTGCGGTGGCGGTCACTGCGTCGCGCAGCTCGCTGAGGGTGGCGAGAGCTGGCCCCCGGCCGCCGGTGTC
>NZ_JBACFR010000258.1:0-4664 GCF_056262345.1 Homoserinimonas sp. | reverse complement strand
TAATGCCAGGGCGGCGGTAGAGGCGGTCGTTCGTGCTGCGCCGGCCGAATACGAACGCGAGTGGCGCAGGCTTCGACGGCAGTTCCACCCCATGACGGCGAGCCTGTCGGCCGTGGCAGGGTCAGGGATGCGGCGCGGTCTCGTTCCCGTTGCCGTTCGGGCGCCCGGTGCGTTCGCGGCGGCGATGGAGTCGCTCGCGCAGTAGAGGGCACATGCGAGCGCAGTAACCGCCAGCTACTGTGCGGTGGCCTGCGGTGCGCTCGCCGCGGTGAGCACGATGGTGAGGGCATCCCTCAGCCGCTCGAGGTCGCTGACGGGCAGGCCGAGTCGCTCTACGATTTGGCCCGGCACGGCTTCTGCCCTGTCCCTGAGTGCGGTGCCGGACTGGGTGAGGCTCACCGCGAGGGCGCGTTCGTCGTCGAGACTGCGGGCGCGGGTGATGAGCCCAGCGGATTCAAGGCGCTTGAGCAGAGGGGAGAGCGTCGCCGGTTCGAGCAGCAGTGTCTGCCCCAGGTCGGTGAGGGTGCGGGGACTGCACTCCCACAGGGCCAGCATGACGAGGTATTGCGGGTGTGTGAGTCCGAGGGGTTCGAGAACGGGACGGTAGATGCCGACGATGCTGCGAGACGTAGCGGCGAGGGCGAAGCAGACCTGGCGGTCGAGGGCGAGCGGATCATCGGACACGGAGAAAGGTTATCGCACTTAGTGGGCGTATGATTAGTGGACTAAGAAAGGGGCCCCGTGGGATATTCAGAGGCCATCGACCGGCTCAACCGTAAGCTTCGTCGCTACATCGGCGCCCCGCCCCTCGGGCCCTATGACGAGGCTCCGCTGCCCCCCACCACGGGTAGTCCGTGCCCACTCTGCGGTAAGCCGATGTCCCTGCACGAAGTCGAACGCCGAGAGGGTCGCCCCACCAAGGTTCACTGCCCCGACTAGGTCGCCTAGGGAATCACCCGCCCGGCACGGTCCAGGCGCTCGTACCACTCGGTGCGTGCCGCGACCCTGACGACGTGTCGGGGCATGCTCCTAAGCCGAAGCTCCACGCCGCGGCCCGACAGCTCGTGATCCAGATCTTCGAAGCCGTCGAGCACCGCGATCGAAATCTCCTGAAGCACCTCAAGGTCGAGAATCACGGTGCGCACGTTCGGCCGAGCATCCACCTCATCAAGAATTGCCTGTTCCGTCGCGCGCACATTGGCCGTGTAGAGCGGCTCGAGCAGCGTGATGGTGACCTGTGCATCGCTGTCGGTGCTGCTGGCGATGCGTGGCTTGCTGAGCAGAACCCAGCCAGTAGGTCGCGCACCAGCCACGACCGCTGGTACCCCGCGAGGGTGGGGAACAGTGCTGCCATGTTCAGCCCTCGCATCCGCACTGGGAAATCACGGGCCGGGCCTGTGACAGTGGCAAACGGTGTCGAGCCAGACGGTAGTCGCCGCACCAGAATCCCACCAGGGGCGCTGGCTGCGCTTCTAGGGCAGAAGCAGTGGCATGAGGTCACTCGGGTGCTCAAGCACGGCCAGGGCGCCCTCCTGCTCGTCGATCGTGCCGTAGCCCCAGTCGGCAAAGATCGTGGGGATGCCGTGAGCAGCAGCGCCCTCGACGTCGTACTTGCGGTCGCCCACCATCACGGGATTGCTCGTGTCGACCCCGATCATCCCGAAGCGGGTCAACGCCTCGGAGATAACGTCTTTCTTGGTGCTGCGGATCTCGTCGATGGAGGAGCCGGCAAGCACGCGAAAGTACTGCGTGAGGTTGGCATTGTCGAGAATCACGGAGGCCGGAAACTCGGGCTTTGAGGTCGCCAGCGACAGCGGAACCCCCGCGTCATGGAGGGTGCGCAGCACAGGGGCGATGCCCTCGAAGATCGGGCTGGAATGGGCGCTGTTGTCCAGGTAGTGACGGCGATAGATGGCCAACGCCTGGGCCGACTCCACGGCATCCATACCGGCCATGTCCCTAAAGGAGTCGAGAATCGGCGGTCCGACGTAGGCGAGAAGCTCCGCGGGAGACGGCACGGGCCTACCCATCTTTTCAAACATGTAACCGAGCGAAGCGGTTATCCCCGGCGCCGAGTCTGAGATCGTGCCGTCAAGGTCAAAAAGAATGCAGGTCCACTGAGTGCTCACCAGGCTTAGCCTAGGCGTGGAGGTGTGCCATGACAGAAGTCACAGGCGTCGGAGCCTGGATCACCATCAACTACACAGACGCGGCGGCGGCCATCGACTACCTCGTGCGGGTTCTCGGCTTTGACGAACACGTCGACCACCGGGCATCGGATGGCAGCGTCGAACACGCAGAGCTGCTGTGGCCGCCGGGCGGAGGCATCATGATCGGCACCGACAAGGGCGGAGCCCGCTGGTCAGGGCTTGCGGGTGAGCCGGGCACCTCCACGGCATACCTTGTCACCGACGACCCCGATGCCATCTACGAGAGAGTCACGGCAGAAGGCTGGATGATTCTGCGCGAGCTTCACGACGAGACGTCGTATGCCAACCGGGAGTTTGCGTGCGCGGATCCCGAAGGCAACGCGTGGAGCATTGGCACGTACCGCGGCGAGGAATAGCGCGGGGCTTCGTCGTTAGCCGACGGAGCCGAAAACCACCGTGTATTCGAGGATTGTGCGCTCGGCGATGACCCCGCGGGTGGCAAAGGGGTCAACGTCGAGAAGCTCCGCAACGCGGTCCACGGAGTCCACGTTCAGGATGAGCATCGCGCCGACTCCATCTGGGCCGTTCGTGGGGCCACTCACGAGCAGCTCGCCAGAATCGAGCAGGGTCGAGAGGTAGCTGCGGTGATCGGCGCGGGCGTCATCGCGCGCGGTTACGTCGTCGGTGTAACGGTAGAGAACGACGTGGTGTGCCATGGATGCTTCTTTCGTGGGGGGCTAACGGTGGCGAACGGCTAGAAGAGTCGCAGGTGGCTGTCGTCCATGCCGCGCATCGCGTCATAGTCGAGCACAACGCAGCGGATGCCGCGGTCTTCGGCCAGGGTGCGCGCCTGCGGCTTGATCTCCTGAGCGGCGAAGACGCCAGCGACGGGCGCAATTCGAGGGTCGCGGTTCATCAGCTCGAGGTAGCGGGTCAGTTGCTCCACGCCGTCGATGTCGCCGCGCCGTTTGATCTCTACGGCAACGCTCGCGCCGCTCTCGTCGGTGGCGAGAATGTCAACGGGGCCGATGGCGGTCATGTACTCCCTGCGCACCAGTCGATAGCCGTCGCCGAGGGTTTCGATCTGCTCGGCGAGAAGCTTCTGTAGGTGCGCCTCGACGCCGTCCTTCTGAAGCCCCGGATCGATGCCGAGCTCGTGGGTGCTGTCATGCAGGATCTCGTGGATCGAGATGAGCAGCAGGTCGGCGGTCTTCGCCTGAGTGACCTTCCAGATTTCGGTGACCCCGGCATCCGACTGCTCCGGTTCGGGCTCGACCGTGCTGACGCTGCAGGGCGGGCTCATCCAGTTGAGCGGCTTGTAGCTGAGCGAATCGGAGTGCACGAGCACACTGCCGTCTGCTTTGAGCAGCAGAAGACGGGTCGCAAGGGGCAGATGGGCGCTGAGGCGGCCCGCATAATCTACGGAGCAGCGGGCAATAACGAGACGCACAGATCGAGCGTAGTCGGTGCCGACCGGGCCGAGGCTCCGACCTAGGCCTTGCGGTAGGTGAGCACCCCCGGGATGCTGCCGCTGTCGGGCAGGCGCTCGCCGTGGGCGAAGCTCGACCAGAGGGCGCGCACGTTGCGGGCATGGGCATCGATCTCTGGCCAGGTCGCCCCCGTGAGCAGGGTCGCCGCCTTCCAGCTCTGCTCGTCGCCAAAGAGCAGGGGCAGGTCGATCGTGTGCGCCGACCCGTATTGGTTGCCTGCGGCGGACCATGAGATGACGTAGTTGTGAATGGTGCCGCCGGCGCGGGCGTAACGCCGGGTGAAGGAGGTAATCGCCTTGGTATACATCGACTTGGTCAGGGCGCTGACAACCAAACGGTGGATGGCCGGGCCCACCCCGCGCAGCGAAATCCACTTCTGCAAACCCTCGAGGCGGGGAGTAAAGAGCCGAGCCTCCTCCGCGGTGCTGCCGATGAGCACGTCGATGTCTTTGGCCACGGCACTCCACGCGTCATTGACGCCCTCCTCGGAGGGCAGCGGGGCGAAACCGTACTGGATGCCGTAGGGCATCGAACTCACCAGGCCGAACCCTGTGCCCGCCGCGACAATGTCGGCCTGCTTGGCCACGACATCTTCGGCCGTCATCTCGGGGGTAAAGGACGAGGTTGCCTCCGCCATCGCCGCGGCCATCTTGGCGCGGCCGCGGGCAAGGCCGAGCGGGGGGCTCTGGATGATGGCCCGCGAGAACAGCGAAGCAGCATCCGGGGTGGCCATGATGTGGGCAATCGCGTCTGCTCCCGCCGACTGCCCAAAGGCCGTCACCCGATCGGGATCGCCGCCAAACGCCGCGATGTTGCGTTTGACCCAGCGGAACGCCTCAATCTGGTCGAGAAGACCCAGATTGGCGGGGCGGCCATCGACGCCGCCCACAAAGCCGAACGTTGCGAGGCGGTAGGTCACGGTCACCACGACAACACGGTGATCGCGCACGAGCGCGCGCGGGTCCATGATCGGCACGTCCCCTGCCCCCGACGCGTAGGAGCCGCCGTGGATCCAGACCATGAC
>NZ_JBACFR010000257.1:0-2885 GCF_056262345.1 Homoserinimonas sp. | reverse complement strand
AGCGTGGCGGGCCGAAAGCGAACCGATAGCGCGCACGCGGGCGACAAGAAACTCGATGTCGTCGAGGAGGTCTGTCGCGTCGATGCGATCCGGCGCAACGCCCAGATCAATCACCGGAGATGAGTCGGTCATGGCAGCAGTCTACGGGGCTAACAGTTGACATTCAAAGTAATTGAAGATATCAACGATTATTGAGAGATTTCACGTCGGCGGAACATCCTCCGCGACGCCCCCGACCACCAACGGAAATAGAGCACATGAATCTTCAGGGAAAAGTTGCCATCGTCACCGGCAGTGGGCGCGGCCTCGGGCTCGCCTACGCTCAGGATCTCGCAGCCCACGGGGCCAAGGTCGTCATCAATGATGTTGACGAGGCCACCGCTGCATCCGCCGTCGACAGCATCACCAGCGCAGGCGGAGAAGCCGTCGCCCTCGTGGGTGCCGTCGGATCGACCGAGACCGCCAATGCCCTCGTGGCGAAGGCCGTCGACACATGGGGTCGGCTCGACATTCTGGTGACCAACGCCGGAGTTCTGCGCGACACCGTTCTGTGGAAGATGAGCGACGACGACTTTGATCTGGTGATCAACGTTCACCTGCGGGGAACCTTCACGTGCGTTCGCGCCGCGGCGATCCACATGCGTGAACAGGGCGAGGGAGGCCGCATCATCACGATCGGCTCGCCCACCGGCCAGTTCGGCAACTTCGGCCAGACCAACTACGCCGCAGCTAAGGCCGGCATCGTTGGTATGACGCGCACGTGGGCTCTTGAGCTAGCGCGCGCCGGCATCACCGCGAACTCGGTGATCCCCGTCGCAGCGACGAGCATGACCGAGACCGTGCCGTTTCTCAAGGAGTACACGGATGCAATCGCCGCTGGCGAGCCACTGCCTCCGTTTGCCCGCAAAGAGCTTGGCTTCGGAACGCCCCAGGATGTTGCTGGCCTCGTGACCTTCCTCGCCTCCGACGAAGCAGCAGACATCACTGGTCAGGCCATTGGCATTGGCGGTGACCGCCTCGCGCTCTACTCGCACCCCACGATGATCGTCACCGAGATTGCCGACAACGGCTGGACCGCTGAATCCATCGCTGCAGTGTGGGCAGACAAGTTCGCCGCGGACCAGCAGTCCGTTGGCGAGAAGATCCCCACGCCTCCCGGAGCATAAGAGCGACATGAGCGAGCGCTACGAGCCCACGATCGACCTCGCGTCGATCGTGGCCATCGACACCCACGTGCACATTGAGTCTGACCACGGTCACCACTCTCTGCCCGACGAGCTGTATGACGCCGCCGCCAAGTACTTTGGCAACGGCGGCGAGTTTCCCGGAATCGACGAAACGGCAGCCCTCTTTCGCGAGCGGAACATGGCGGCCGTGGTGTTCACGGTGGATGCGGCAGCGAACCTTGGCCATGACGGCATCAGCAACGATGCGGTCATCGATGGGGCGATTCGTCACTCAGACGTGCTCATCCCCTTCGTGAGCATCGACCCGTCGCGAGGCGCAGCGGGGGCAGAAGAGGCGCGACGCCTCGTGGTGGAACGCGGAGCCCGGGGGTTCAAGTTCCATCCCACCGTGCAGGGCTTCGACCCGAGCGACCGAGGGCATTGGGACTTCTTCGCCGCCATCGCCGAGCTCAACGTTCCGGCGATCTTTCACACTGGCCAAACCGGCATTGGGGCGGGCACGCCCGGGGGCCACGGCCTGCGGCTGGGGCTCTCGAACCCCATGCTTCTCGACGACCTCGCCGCAGAGTTTGCCCACCTGCAGATCGTGATGGCGCATCCGTCGGTGCCGTGGCAAGACGAGGCGATCTCCGTCGCCACCCACAAATCCAATGTGTGGATCGACCTCTCGGGCTGGTCGCCCAAGTACTTTCCCGCTGCTCTCGTCAAACAAATGGGATCGCGCCTGCAGAACCAGGTTCTCTTCGCATCCGACTACCCCATGATTCACCCCGACCGATGGATCGCCGACTTCGCTGGCCTCGAGATCAAAGACAGCGTTCGCCCCAAGATCATGCGCGAGAACGCCCTGCGTTTGCTGCGCCTCACCGACTGACCCAACAACAGGAGACACCCCATGGCAACAACCGCAACACTCGCCAGCCTGCCCGAGCTCGTCGGCCAAGATCTGGGCGCCAGCAGCTGGATCGACATCACCCAGGAGCGCGTCAACACCTTCGCCGACGCGACAGAGGACCAGCAGTGGATTCATGTCGACCCCGAACGTGCCAAAGACGGCCCGTTCGGCGCCGCAATCGCCCACGGCTTTCTCACGCTGTCACTGACCATCCCGCTGTGGACCGAACTGCTCGACGTGACGGATGCCGGCACCAAGGTCAACTACGGCCTCAACAAGGTGCGTTTTCTCTCGCCCGTCAAGGTGGGCTCCCGCATTCGCCTGCAGGCGACGATCGCTGACGTCGAAGAGGTCAAGGGCGGCCTGCAGATCACGATCGACATGACGATCGAGATCGAGGGCGCCGAGAAGCCCGCCGCTATCGCGCAGGCGATTCACCGCTTCTACGCGTAGCTCGCGAACTGGAGGGCCGCTCGCGCGATGCGGGCGGCCCTCCAGTGACCGACCACGGTGACGGGCCGGGCTGGGCGCCTCAGTGACCGACGATTCCCAGCTCGTATGCCCTGATGACCGCTTCAACACGGTTGCGAGCGCCGAGTTTGGCAAGCACGCGCCCGATGTGCGCCTTCACCGTGGAATCGCTCAGGTAGAGGTTCGCCGCGATCTCGGCGTTGGTCTGCCCGCGACCGACGAGCACAAAGATCTCCCTCTCCCGGGCAGTGAGCTCTGAGAGGGCATCACTTGCCTCGGAGTCACGACGCGTGCCGAGGTGCGGAGCCGCGGCTTCGATGAGCTTGGCGGTG
>NZ_JBACFR010000256.1:0-3058 GCF_056262345.1 Homoserinimonas sp. | reverse complement strand
CTGAAAGAGCCTCTCGCGTTCGGCGACCGGAGTCGCGCCCGTCAGCTGGGGAGCGTCGAGGGCCTCGGCGAGTTCATCGATCTGGTCGAGGTATTGGCCAATCACCAGGATGCGTTCGCCCGCGTGGCGCTTGACGAGCTGTTTGACGACTCCGAGCTTGGCCGGGGCGGTCGCGGCCAGGCGGTAGCGTTCGTCGTCGGCCGATGCCGCGTACTGCAGGCGCTCTTCTTGCGGAAGGTCGATGCGGACTTCGTAGCAGGATGCCGGGGAGATGTAGCCCTGAGCTTCGATCTCCTTCCACGGCGCATCGAAGCGTTTGGGCCCGATGAGGCTAAAGACGTCGCCCTCGCGGCCATCCTCACGCACGAGCGTTGCCGTGAGTCCGAGCCTGCGTCGGGCCTGGAGCTCGGCGGTGAGCTTGAACACGGGGGCGGGCAGCAGGTGGACCTCGTCGTAGACGACCAGGCCCCAGTCGAGAGCGTCGAGCAGCTCGAGGTGGGCGTACTGGCCCTTCCTCTTGGCAGTGAGGATTTGGTACGTGGCGATCGTGACGGGCCTGACCTCTTTGACCTGGCCGGAGTATTCGCCGATCTCCTCCTCGGTGAGGCTCGTTCGCTTGAGGAGCTCCGCCCGCCACTGGCGCGCAGACACAGTGTTGGTCACGAGGATGAGCGTGTTGGCTTTGACCGCGGCCATAGCTCCAGCGCCCACGAGCGTCTTGCCAGCGCCACAGGGCAGCACGACGACTCCGGAGCCATGCTCGGTGAAGTTGTGCACCGCCTGCTGCTGGTACGGGCGAAGGCCCCAGTCCGACTCGTTGAGGGAGATCTCGTGCGGGGTGCCGGGCGTGTAGCCCGCGAGGTCTTCTGCTGGCCAGCCCAGCTTGAGCAGCTCCTGTTTAATCTGGCCGCGGGCCCACTGCTGAATGACAAATGTGTTGGGGCCGCGACGCTCGAACAGCAGCTCGGCCACCTTCTTGGCGCGGCCGATTTCGGCCAGCACCGCAGGATCCGTCGCCGTCAGGGTGAGGACGCCATCCTCATCCCGCTCGATGCAGAGTCGGCCATAGCGGGCCACGGTCTCGTCGATATCAACGGCCACGCTCTGCGGAATCGCAAACTTGCTGAACTTCTCGAGCGTGCCGAGCATGTCGGCCGCAGTATGACCGGCGGCGCGGGCGTTCCACAGGCCTAGCCGGGTGATGCGGTAGGTGTGGATGTGCTCGGGGGCACGCTCAAGCTCGGCGAAGATCGACAAGTCGTGCCGGGCATCCTCCGCCAGAGGGTGCGCAACCTCCAGCAGAACGGTGCGGTCACTTTGCACAATCAGGGGGCCGTCAGTCATAACAGGCCAGTCTACGCGCGTGTCGCGAATCTGCCGCCCGAGATTAGCTGCCGGGCGCGATGGAGTCGATGCTTGAGAGCGGGAGGGTTCGCTCGATGTCGCTGCGCCGGTCGCGGGCCCGCAGCCGACCGCCAGCAACGCTTGTGGGCATGAGGTCGAACTCCACAATTGCCCCGCCCGGCACCGTCACGCTCACGGTGAGTGGCGTCTTGGCGCGGATCGCGGTCTCAAGCTGACGCGCGATCCAGGCCTGGCCGCCACCCTCTTCGTCGGCGGGCTGATCGTCGGCCGCCTCGATGAGGCGCTCCACCAGTTCTACCAACGGGTCCACGATGCCGGTGCGACTCGTCCGTGCCACCCGGTGGCGGCGTAGCGGGATGATGGTGCCGTCGCCGTCCTCGGCGGCGACCGGATAGCGCGCATCGCTGAGCGACCAGAACACCACGTCGAGGTCGAATCGGCTTACAAGGCGGTGCTCGCCTGCGCGGCGAAGTCCGAGCGACGAGAGCGTTTGGTCCACGGCGATGGTGCGCAGCAGGTTGGGGTCGTCGGAGCGCAGATAGCTGCGCGCGCCGTGGTCCACCATGTCGGGGTCTGAGCCGCCGTCGACAGCGCCCGCCCGAATGAGGCCGTAGCGGGTGGAGCCTTCGCTGATGAGGTAATCCAGCGGCTGGGGCAGGCCGGTGCTCGAGACGGCGGCCAGAAACTCCCGCAGACTCTCGGCGGTCTCGCCCGCGGTGAGGGCGCGATTGAGGCTCGCGGCGGAGATGCGGTAGGTCATGGCCAGGCCACGGTTCTCTACATCGGCGACCAGCCGCATCCGCTCATCGATGTGCGGCACGAGGGGGCCGGGCGCGACGACCGAGAGGTCGTGCTGCAGGTAGACGTGCTCCACCTCGGTGGGCAGAAGGGGCTGCAGGGCTCGCTCGGCGGCATCCGATCGCCCGGCAAGCAGCAGGGTGCCCGGGCTGCTGGGCACCTGCCCTGCGGTGATGCCCAGGAGCTCGGCGTCGCGCGTATAGGTAGTGACGCGCTCGTCCATCCACTCGCCGCCAACGGGGTAGAGCCAGTCGATGTAGGAGCGCAGCCCATCGCCCCACACGGAGTGAGAGCGTTCGCCGAGAAGGCGACGGATGTCCACCGGCAGCCGGGCGAACCAGGCGTCGGAGAGCCCGCGCCAGCGTGCGCTGGTAGCCCGAGCGAGCCACGCGCTGCCCTCTTCTGTGGTCATCCAGGTGCTTGATTCGCGGCACACGAGGTTGCCGCGCTCGGCCAGGGAGAGGTAGGCGGCCACCGTTTCGAGGTCAACGAGCATGGCGGAGGCGAGCCGTTTGGAGTCGGGCAGGGCAATGCCGCCCTTGGAGAGCTCCCGCGCGGGTTGGCGTTCGAGCTCGATCAATAGTTCGGTGACGGCGCCCGTCGCGGCGAACGCACGCTCGGCGGCCAGCCGGTCGGTAAAGCGCTGGTCGACATCCGTCACCGGCTCCAGGGCGCCACCGGCCTCGATGCCCGCGAGGTCGTCGAGGCTCGGCAGGCCAAAGACCGGCCACGACCGCAGCTGGTCGCACACGCCGTCGTAGCAGCGGAACGTGTCGCCAACGGGGTGCACAAGCAGCAGCTCAGCGGCGGCCAGGAGGTGGTCGCGAACCTGCTCTGCCGAGAGCGGGTGTGCCGAGATCGGGGCGAGCTGCGCGGCAACCTCGGCGGCGGTGAG
>NZ_JBACFR010000255.1:0-26169 GCF_056262345.1 Homoserinimonas sp. | reverse complement strand
AAACCGGAGTGGTTCAACCCGACGGGGAGCTTCAAAGACCGCGGAACCGCCGTGATGATGGCCATGCTCGCCGCCCAAGGGATTGACCACATTCTGGAAGACAGCAGTGGAAACGGCGGCGCGTCCGTGGCCGCTTATGCTGCCGCCGCGGGCATCCGTGCCACGATCCTTGCCCCAGAGTCGACCTCGCCGGCCAAGCTCATCCAGAGCCGGGCGCACGGGGCAACCGTCGACCTCGTCGCAGGCTCGCGCCAGGCCACCGCTGACGAAGCAGTTCGCCGTTCCGGTGAGATTTTCTATGCCAGCCACAACTGGCATCCGTTCTTTGTGCAGGGCGTTTCGCTGCTGGCCTACGAGATCTGGGAAGACCTGGGCTACGAGGCGCCGGATGCGGTGGTTCTGCCTGCGGGAGCCGGGAGCCTTGTGCTCGGTTGCTCCATCGGCTTCGGGCAGTTGCTGCGCGCCGGCATGATCGAGCGGATGCCGCGCCTGCTCGTCGTGCAGCCCGAGAACTGCAGCCCGCTCGTGCGCGCATTCTCTGCGGGCGAGCACGCCGTGCGGCAGGCCGACTGGTCGCCGACCCTGGCCGAAGGCACCTCAATCGAGCGGCCAGTGCGCGACCGTGAGGTGCTCGCCGCGATTCGGGAATCGCAAGGGTGCCTTGTGGCCGTTGCCGAGGCGAGCATCATTCCCGCCGTGCGAGAGCTGGCGTCCCGCGGTCTCTATGCGGAGCCGACGAGCGCGATTGTCGCGGCTGCGGTGCCCGAATTCGTGGCGCGGGGAGCCATCCGCCCGGGCGATACCGCGGTCGCCGTGCTCACAGGCTCGGGGCTCAAAGCCACGGGCACGCTTCAGAAGCTGCTCGCCTAACAGCACTCCCAGCGCACGAGTGGCCACTTTCTGCAGCAAAACTTGGGTTTTGGTGCAGAAAGTGGCCACTCACGAGGCCGTGGCTCGTGTGATGAGATCTAGGGCAGCTGCTTGTACGCCGCCACAAGGTCGGCGATCGGCGTCGGTGTCTTCACACCGGTGCGGCGATCCCACAGCTCGACGATGCCGTCGGCAGCGCCCTTGCCCACAACGACGATGATCGGAACCCCGAGAAGCTCGGCGTCGCCGAACTTGACGCCGGGCGAAACCTTGAGTCGGTCGTCAAAGAGCACGTCGGCGCCCGTCGCCTCTAGATCGAGAACCATCTGCTCCGCTGCCGCGTACACCGTCTCATCCTTGGTCGCGGCGATAACGTGCACATCGAACGGTGCGACAGCGCGGGGCCAGATGAGCCCGCGACCGTCGTTGTTGAGTTCGGCGACCGCGGCGAGGGCACGGGTAACCCCGATGCCGTACGAGCCCATCGTCACAGTGACGAGCTTGCCGTTCTCGTCGAGCACCTTGAGCCCCAACGCCTCGGCATATTTGCGGCCGAGCTGGAACACGTGGCCCAGCTCCATTCCGCGCGCGAGTTCGACGGGTCCAGAGCCATCCGGCGCCAGATCTCCCGCACGCACCTCTGCGATGTCGGCGATTCCGTCGGCACCGAAGTCACGCCCGGCAACCAGGTTGAGCACGTGCTTCTCGTCGGCGTTGGCTCCCGTGACCCACTGGGTGCCCTCCACCACGCGGGGATCGAGCAGGTAACGGATCTCCGTGGCCGATTCTTCGCCGAGAACGGCGCCCTCCGGCGACCAGGGGCCGATGTAGCCCTTGACGAGAAGGGGCTGCTTGACGAAATCAGCTTCGGATGCTGCCTCGACCTCGGCGGGAGCGAACGCTACCTCTGCACGCTTCATGTCGACCTCACGGTCCCCCGGGAGGCCCACGATGACCAGTTCGCGCGAACCGTCGAGGTGGGTGAGCGAGAGCACAACGTTCTTGAGGGTATCCGCGGCCGTCCATGGCCGGTCGGCGCGAGGGTGACGCTCGTTGACGAGCGCCACGAGTGTGTCGATCGTGGGGGTCTCGGGCGAATCGAAGACGACAGCCTCCGGCAGCCCCTCAGTGGGCAGGGGGTCGGGAGCCGTCGTCGTAAAGGCCTCGACATTGGCTGCGTAACCTCCTGCGGAGCGCACGAAGGTGTCTTCACCAACCGCGGTGGGGTGCAGGAATTCCTCACTGCGTGACCCGCCCATCGCCCCGGCATCCGCCTTGACGATGACGACCTCGAGGCCAAGCCGCGCGAAGATGCGCTCGTAGGCATCCCGCTGAGTCTGGTAGCTCGCGTCGAGGCCCTCGTCCGTGTAGTCGAACGAGTACGCATCCTTCATCGAAAACTCGCGACCGCGGAGGAGTCCGGCACGGGGACGCGCCTCGTCGCGGTACTTGTCCTGGATCTGATAGATCGTGAGGGGAAGGTCTTTGTAGGACGAGTAGAGGTCCTTCACCAGCAGCGTGAAGACCTCTTCGTGAGTCGGGGCGAGCAGGTAGTCGGCACCCTTGCGGTCCTTGAGGCGAAACAGTCCGTCGCCGTATTCTTCCCAGCGACCGGATGCCTCGTAGGGTTCGCGCGGCAGGAGGCCGGGGAACAGCACCTCCTGGGCGCCGGCCGCCTCCATCTCTTCGCGCACGATCTGCTCGACCTTGCGGCGAACCTTGAGGCCGAGTGGCAACCACGCGAAGATGCCAGGGGCCTGGCGGCGCACATAACCGGCGCGCACGAGCAGCCGGTGGCTGGCGACCTCGGCATCGACGGGATCTTCACGGAGGGTGCGGACAAAGAGCTGGGAGAGGCGTGTAGACACCCCTCTAACTTACCGGCGATTGGCGGGCGCTCACATCGCGCCTGCCCGTCTGAGCTCCCCGGCTAGGCGGTGATGACCTCGGCGCTGCCCAGCGCATCGGCTGGCATCTCAGCGGCAAGACGGCTTGCCTCCTCGATAAGCGTTGCCACGATCTCGGCCTCTGGCACGGTCTTAATGACCTCGCCCTTGACAAAGATCTGGCCCTTGCCATTGCCCGACGCAACACCCAGGTCGGCCTCGCGAGCCTCACCAGGTCCGTTGACGACGCAACCCATGACCGCGACGCGCAACGGCACACTCACGTGCTTGAGACCCTCGGTGACCTGCTCGGCGAGGGTATAGACATCCACCTGGGCGCGCCCACAGCTGGGGCACGACACAATCTCGAGCTTGCGTTCGCGCAGATTGAGCGACTGAAGAATCTGCAGGCCAACCTTGACCTCTTCTACGGGAGGGGCGCTGAGCGAAACACGAATCGTGTCTCCAATGCCCTCCGAGAGAAGAATGCCAAAGGCCGTGGCCGACTTGATCGTGCCCTGGAACGCCGGGCCGGCCTCGGTCACTCCCAGGTGAAGGGGCCAGTCGCCGCGCTCCGCCAGCAGGCGGTATGCCTTGACCATGACGATGGGGTCGTTGTGCTTGACCGAGATCTTGAAGTCATGAAAGTCGTGCTCCTCGAAGAGGCTTGCCTCCCACACGGCGCTTTCGACGAGTGCCTCTGGTGTTGCCTTGCCGTACTTCTGCAGCAGGCTCGGCTCGAGGGAGCCAGCGTTGACACCGATGCGGATCGAGACCCCAGCAGCCTTGGCCGCCTGCGCGATAGCGCCCACCTGGTCGTCGAACTTCTTGATGTTGCCAGGGTTGACGCGCACGGCGCCGACTCCGGCGTCGATCGCCTCAAAAACGTAGCGAGGCTGAAAATGGATGTCCGCGATAACGGGGATCTGGCTTTTGGCGGCGATCACCTTGAGGGCCTTGGCATCGTCGCCGTGGGGCACGGCAACGCGCACAATGTCGCATCCGGATGCGGTGAGCTCGGCGATCTGCTGAAGGGTCGCGTTGATGTTGGTCGTCTGCGTCGTCGTCATCGACTGCACGCTCACAGGGGCGTTGCCCCCGACGAGGACCTTTCCAACGGAAAGCTGACGGGTCTTGCGACGAGGAGCGAGAACTTCGGGGATTCTCGGCATTCCGAGATTGATAGCAGCCACGGCCCCAGCTTACGCGTCGAGGCTGGGCAGAGGCGTAGCGTGGCGAGGTACTGTCGTTGCACAGCATTTGGTCAAAGGAGTCCCCATGTCACCCGACGTCGTCATTGTCGCCGCCGCCCGCACCCCGCAGGGCCGCATCCTCGGTCAGCTCGCACCCCTCACCGCCGTCGAACTCGGTGCCGTCGCCGTGAGCGCCGCGCTTGAGCGCTCAGGCCTCACAGCGGATGCCGTGCAGGCCGTCATCATGGGTCAGGTTATCCAGGCGGGCGCGGGGCAGAACCCCGCCCGCCAGACCTCGATCGCCGCGGGAATCGGATGGGATGTGCCGGCGATCACCCTCAACAAGGTATGCCTCTCGGGGCTGAGCGCGGTGATCGACGCCGCCCGCCTCATCCGGCTGGGCGAGGCCGATGTTGTGGTCGCCGGCGGGCAGGAATCCATGACCAACGCGCCGCATATTCTGCCGGGCTCGCGCAAGGGATGGAACTATGGCTCGTTCGAGGCTGTCGACAGCGCAGCCCATGACGGGCTGACCGACGCGTTCGACCGTGAGTCGATGGGCGCCTCCACTGAACGCCACAATGGCAGGCTCAGCATCTCGCGCACCGAGCAAGACGAGGTGGCCTCCGCATCGCACCAGCGTGCCGCTGCCGCCCGCGACGGAGGCCTGTTCGAAGCCGAGATCGCCCCCGTCACCATCGTGGGACGCCGCGGAGACACCACGACCATCACGACGGACGAGGGCCTGCGCCCCGAAAGCACCGTCGAGACCCTCGCAAAGCTCCGCCCCGCTTTTAGCGCCGAGGGCACCATCACGGCGGGCAACTCGTCGCCGCTGAGCGACGGAGCCGCAGCGCTCGTGCTGACGAGCCGAGACTATGCCGAGGCGAATGGACTCCCGATTCTCGCGGTCGTCGGCGCCTCCGGCCAGACGGCCGGGCCCGACAACTCTCTGCACTCGCAGCCGTCGCGCGCCATCGCCTCGGCGCTCTCCAAGACCGACTGGACAGCATCCGACCTCGACCTCATTGAGATCAATGAGGCGTTCGCCTCTGTTGCCGTGCAGTCCACGAGAGACCTGGGAGTGGATGCCGCGATCGTCAACCCGCACGGTGGTGCCATCGCCCTCGGGCATCCGATCGGCGCCTCCGGTGCCCGGCTGGTCGTGCATGCCGTCCACGAGCTCTCGCGCCGCGGCGGAGGCAAAGCGGCCGTCGCTCTCTGCGGCGGCGGCGGCCAAGGCGACGCCCTGCTGCTGAGCCTCTAGCCCAGACAGCGGCTGCGGCCCCTCGGCTGCCCTAGAGCAGCGTGACGGGTTTGACGATGTCGGCGTAGATAAGCAGTGCGCTCATGCCGCCGAGAATAATGACCACGACCAGGGTGAGCGGGATGAGTCTCGCCGTATCCACGGGGCCGGGGTCTGGGCGCTTGAACAGCTTGGCGAACCAGCGGCGAATGCCCTCCCAGAGCGCACCCACAACGTGACCTCCGTCGAGCGGCATGAGCGGGACGAGGTTGAAGACCATGAGCGCCACGTTGACGGAGGCGAGCAAGCCGATCAAATAGCTTGCCCTCTCCACAACCGGGATCGTGTCGATGCTCGTGATCTCGCCCGCGATGCGGCCGACCCCCACAACGCTGATGGGCCCGTTGGGGTCCCTTTCCTCGGGGCCAAAAGCTGCTTCGGCGACATCGATGATGCGCTCGGGCAGATGCAGAATGACATTCGTCACCGACGCGATGTTCTCCCCCACGGTCGGTAGAACCGCCGTAATGGGCTGGCGCGTGAGTTCGTAGGCCGCCGTAATGCCGAGCATGCCGACATCCTCGGTCAGAAGCTCCCCGTCCGACCCCTCGACGGGCACGTTGTCGTCGTCGTAGACGTAGCGCTCCGTGAGCCGGGGAATCGCGGTGATCTCAACATCGGTGCCGTCGCGTTCGACAACCATCGCGAGAGGAACTCCCGGCGACTCACGAATGATCGCGCTCGACTGCTCCCACGTCTCGATCGGCGTGCCATCGATGCTCACGATCGTGTCTCCTGGCAGCAGCCCCGCAGCGGCGCCCGGAGCCTCCTCGTCGGACGGCGAACACTCCTGCCGCTCGCTCGTCGCAGGCAAAACACACTCGCTCACGGTGCCGATTGTCGTGCTCACCTGCTGCACGCCGAACCCGCAAAGAACGATCGCAAAAAGAACGATCGCAAGCACCAGGTTCATGAACGGGCCACCGAGCATGATGATGATGCGCTTCCACACGGGGAGCTGATAGAACGTTCGCTCCTCTTCGATGACCGTCGTGGCACTCGTCTCGCGAGCATCCTGCACGAGGGTCTGGAAGAAGCCGGTGCTGGCAGTTCTGGCCTTGCCGCCCTGCCGGGCCGGCGGGTACATGCCGGACATCGAGATGTAGCCGCCGAGCGGGATGGCCTTGACCCCGTATTCGGTCTCGCCGCGGCGACGAGACCAGAGCGTCGGGCCGAAACCGATCATGTACTGGCCCACTCGCACGCCAAACGCCTTGGCAGGGATCAGGTGCCCGAGCTCATGCAGCGCAATCGACACGGCAAGGCCGACGACAACGACCACAATGCCGAGGACATACAAGAGAACGGTTTCCACGCGCCCAGGATATCGGGCGGATGCTCGGAGCCGACCGAATGGCGGCTGCGCCTATGCGCGCGCCGCCACCGCGGCATCCGCCTGCACCCGCGCCCACCGCTCGGCCTCGAGAACTCCCTCGAGCGTCATCTCGAGCGGCTCGTGACGATCAACGACCTCCGTGACGATATCGAGGATGTCGAGAAAGGCGATGGCGCCCGCATGGAACGCCCCGACGGCCTGCTCGTTAGCCGCGTTGAACACTGCGGGAAACGTGGCCCCGAGGCGCCCGACCCGCTTCGCCAACTCAACGGCGGGGAACGCCTCAGAGTCGAGAGGCTCGAAGGTCCAGTGCTGCGCCGTGGTCCAGTCGAGCGGTCGGCCCACCCCTGCCACCCTGTGCGGCCAGTCGAGGCCGAGCGAGATCGGCAGTCGCATGTCGGGGGGCGATGCCTGGGCCATCGTTGAGCCGTCGACAAACTCGACCATCGAGTGCACGATCGACTGCGGATGCACCGTGACATCGATGTGGTCATAGTCGACACAGAAGAGGTGGTGGGCCTCAATGACCTCAAGCCCCTTGTTGACGAGGGTCGCTGAGTTCGTGGTGACCACAAGACCCATGTCCCACGTCGGATGCGCTAGTGCCTGCTGAGGGGTGACCGCCGCGAGCTGTTCGCGAGTAAAGCCGCGGAAGGGCCCACCGGATGCTGTGAGCACGAGGCGCTGCACCTCCGCCGCCGTGCCCGACGCCAAAGCTTGAGCGATCGCCGAGTGCTCGGAGTCGACGGGGACGATCTGGCCGGGTGCGGCCGCATCCGTCACCAGCTCGCCGCCCACAATGAGGCTCTCTTTGTTGGCCAACGCGAGGGTCGCCCCACTGCGCAGCGCTGCCAGCGTTGGCCGCAGGCCCACGGACCCCGTGATTCCGTTGAGCACCACATCGGCAGCGACGGACTCGATGAGCGCCACAGAATCTTCGGCCCCCAGCGCGGTGTCAGCGACACCGAACGCGGTGGCCTGGTCGGCTAGCGCGTCGGCATTCGTTCCCGCAGTGAGACCGACAACCTCGAAACGATCACGGTTGGCCGCAATCACATCGAGGGCTTGGACCCCGATCGAACCGGTCGAACCGAGGATGATGACGCGACGCATGAGGACTCCTGAGAGGGCGGGCTGGCGGCTAGGTCGAGGCGAGAATATCGACGGCGAACACGAGCGTGTCTGCGCCCGAAACCCCTGCCGCGACATCGCCGTCAAGACCATAGCCGAGCGCTGGCGGAACCACGACGACCACCCGTGAACCGACGGGCTGCCCGATGATGGCCTGGGCGACGCCCGGAAGCAGCGTCTCAAGCGATTCAGGCGTGCGCGCCGGATTGATCCAGGTGTCGGCGAACGACAGACCGGTTCGCCACAGCACGCCGACATACTTGACGACCACATCGGAGCCCGGCCGCACGGCAGGGCCGGTGCCCACAATGACCGGTTGCACCGCGAGCTCCGTTGGTGCCGCAGTCAACGGCACGCCGATGACGGGCTTGCCGTCTTGCGCCTCGGTGACGTCAGGAAAACCGGGCAGTGCCTCGACCGTGGAGCCCTCGGCACGATCCCCCGCGAGCGACACGACATCGATCACCATGATCAGGGGGTCGCCAGCTTCGATACCCCGCGGTGTCACGGTGGAACCATAGGCGTCCGCCGCCGGCACGACGGCCGCGATGCGGGATCCAGCGGGGGCGCACAGCAGGGCGCGCCTCAGCCCCGGCATGGCATTGGTGCTGTCGAGGGTGATCACCGTGCGGCCGACACCATCCGCGCCGTACCCCGTGACCTCAAGCTGTTCGCCCGTTCGGCCGTTATACGCCACGAAGTCAATCGTGACGAGGTCCCCCTGAGCGATCTCCTCGCCACTGCCCTCGACCAGGATCGTGCGCTCAGTGGTCAGCGGTGACAGCCCCGCCGGAAAGTCGACCTCGGGAACGGCGAACAGGTCGCCCGTAGCCGAAACGCTCTGCGAGGCGGGGCCAGAAGGAGCGCACCCAGAGCCAGCCTCAGCCCGCTCTGGTGGCGACTGGCATCCGGAGACCAGAAGCGCAGCACTCACGAGAACCGCGAGCCCAGCGGCACTGCGGCGGAACGTGTGTTGGATCATCACGCTGCCTCGACCGTCGGCTCGTGGGTCACGGGAAAGTTCACGGATGCTGCAATGAAGCACTTTTTGCTCGCCTCTCGATGTGCATCGATGGCGTCGTCGAGCTGAGCCGGATCTGCAATCGTGACCGCGGGATGCAGAACCGCCGAAACGAACTGCCCGCCGCCATCGGCACCCTGCTTCATCGTTCCCACAGCGGAATCACGGTAATCGGTGACGACGATTCCCCTGCTCGCGGCGACATGCAGATAGCTGAGCATGTGGCACTGGCTGAGAGCGGCAAGCAGCATCTCCTCGGGGTTCCACCGGTCGGCGTCTCCGTGGAATGTGCGGTCTGCCGAGCCGTTGATCGACGGCTTACCCTGCGCCGTGACGGTGTGGTCGCGGCCGTAGGCGCGATAGCTTTCGGTGCCAACACCCCGGTTCCCGGTCCATTCAAGGCCGACGGCGTAGTGGTGTTCGAGGTTCACACCACCCAGCCTAAAGCCTGCTCCTCGCTTGCGGGCCGGTCGCTGCCCGGGACATGGGCCCGCATCGCGCTGGCCGCCCGATTACGCTCCGAATGTCGCCCGCAGATCTGCCTTGCGAACCTTCCCGCTCGCGGTTCGCGGCATCTCATCCACGACGATCACCCGCTTGGGGGTCTTGTAGCGGGCAATGCGGCCCCGCAGATGCTCCTGAACCGTGTCCTCTGTGACCGCATGACCCGCGCGCACCGTGACGATGGCCACCGGCACCTCACCCCACCGCTCATCGGGCACCCCGATGACCGCAACATCGGCCACGGCATCAATCTCGCGAATGACGGTCTCGACCTGAACGGGATAGATGTTCTCGCCGCCCGAGATGATCATGTCTTTGATGCGGTCAGCAATGAACAGAAAGCCGTCGGCATCGGTGTAGCCCATGTCGCCCGTGCGCAGCCAGGTCGCCTCCGTGAACGCTTCGGCATTGGCCTCGGGGCGGTTCCAGTATTCGCGGATTACGTTGGGCCCCTGCACCAGAATCTCGCCCACCTCACCCGCCGTGACATCCCGCCCGTCTGCGTCGACGATGCGCATGTCGGTGAAGAAGTGGGGAAGCCCGGCCGAACCCGCCTTCTCGCGGCTGCGGTCGGCAGACAGGCTCGTGACGCCCGGCGATGATTCGGTCATGCCATATCCGCCCGAGAAGCCCAGACCCCTCTGCTCAAAGGCGTCGAGCACGCGGAGGGGCACGGCAGACCCGCCGCAGGTGAGCGTCTTGAGCGAGCTGATATCGGCCGAGGCCCAATCGGGATGCTCGCACAGCATTTGAAACGTCGTCGGCACGCCGCTGATATTGGTGATGCGGTGTTCCTCGATGAGCTTGAGAACCCTGGCCGGGTCGAACCGGGGCTCGAGCACGACGGTTGCCCCCTTGAGGAGGGCGGGCAGCAGGCCCATGCCGAGGGAGGCGACATGAAAGAGCGGCGAGATCATGAGCGCAACATCCGTTGTCGCGTAGTCGTAATCGACGAGCACATTGATGCTGTTCCAGGTGAGGTTGCCGTGACTGAGCAGCGCTCCCTTGGGCATTCCTGTCGTGCCGGAGGTGTAGAGGATTATGGCGGGGTCATCGAGGGTGATGACGATATCGACGGGGTCGACTACGCCGCTGGCGACGACATCGTCAAATCGCTCTACGATGATCGCCGGCGCAGCACCCGTCTCAGCAGTGGGGTCATCGCTCGGGCCAGCGCCGGGGCCGACAATCCCGACCGGTGCCGTGGAGGCCACCACTCCCGGTGCATCGTCAACGATGATGCGGTGCGTGACTCCGCTGCCGCGGACAGCGACCGCCGCTACCCCGCCGACGGCCTCGGGATGGATCAGTACGGTGGCTCCGGAATCCTCAAGCGCGTAGGCGATCTCCGGAGCGGCTAGGCGCGAGTTCAGCGGAACGAAGATCGCTCCCATGCTGGCGGCGGCGAACATTGTGTCGAGAAAAGCGCTGTGGTTTTCGCCGAAGTAGGCAACTCGACCACCCGGCACCACTCCCCTGACCGCAAGGGCAGACGCGAGTTGCTCGCTGCGCTCGTACAGCTCGCGGTACGTCGTGGTCCGATCCACAAAAACGATCGCAGCTTTGTCTCCCGACTTGGCGAGCCTGCGACGCAACCACGAACCGATTCCCTGATTCTTCATCGAATCCTTCTCTTGCAGACTGGTGACGACCCGCTGAGGAGTCACGGTAATCCATCGGGACCCGGTCCCACATTTACACGATAAGTTCAATGATTGAAGTTGTCAACTAAATGCCGGTGCTCGATCAGAGCCCCTCCGGCATCTGCACCCGAAGGGTTTCTCCTTCGCCGGTGAGTAGCCATGCGCCCCCTCCTCGGCCAGAGAGCGGCGGCGGCAGCAGAGCGTTGCCAGAGACCAGTCGAAACTCTGATGCAGAACACCGATCGAAAACCACGGGCATGCGCGAGCGCAGCTCGGAGAAGGCTAGCCATGCCCCCTGCCAGGTACTCGGGTCTGCCACGACGAAGGCGCCCGCGAGCTCCAACTGCGGGAGCGTGTCGAGGCGAGAGATTACGGGTGCTCCGGGGTAGAGCCTGCACAGAACCGACGCGACGGCACCAGGGCGGTTAGTGACCACGACGAGACCGCGCTCGGCACAGGTGGCGAAGTCGAGGCGAGAGGATGGTGCGCTCCGGTTGTCGGCACCCTCGGAGGCGCCTATGCGTGCCGTGGCCGAAGCGAGTGGTTGCCGTGGACCAGGCGCATCCACCGCCATAACCTGCACTCGCTCGCCCCGCCACCATCCCCGGCCGCTGACCGCAGAAGCGTCATATTCCGCCCCCTGACCGCCCGCCAGCAGGTGGTCTTGGCGTGACGGCATGCGAAGAATGAGCCTGGTGTCGCACAGCGACGCCAGAGACTGCACGACAGGCGTGAGCCGCTGTGCTGAGAGCGCAATCCGGAGCCCCGACGGTGGTCCGTCGCGCAGCAGTGCAGTGAGCATGTCGGCGAGCGCCGGTGCCCAGGGGTCTGGACAGCGCGCGAGGATGGCATCCAGATCGTCGATGATCACGGTGGTCTGCGATCTTTCGGCTCCCAACAGCGCGCCGGTGAGCTCGACCAGCCTGTCCCACACCTCTTCGATGTCCCCCGTCAGCCAGGTAGCCGGGCCTCCACTGGCCAGAGCGGTCAGTGCGGTCGTCTTGCCCACCCCGTGCCCGCCGACAACAAGAACCGTTCCGTGCTCGCGCGGGTTCCACACCGCCACTGGTTGGCTTTGACTCTGCGGACGATCCAGAATGCCGAATGCCGTCGAACCGACGGCAACGCCCTCGATCTCTGCCCCACGCTGCAGCGTCTCACCACTCACGACTGCGGGCAGGCTCGGCAGCCACGGCCGTCGCGCCGGGCGCGCTCCGCCCCAGCGTCTAACGACATCCAGCGCATCGCCCTGCGCGGCCTGCGCCACCTGAACGAGCCGGGGAGTTGCCCCAGCCACGCTCACAAGGCACCGCCCCACGGGATGTTGGGGCAGCTCAGCGGCGCTCGTCGTTCCGATCACGGCGCTGCTGTCGTGGGCGTTGTTAACCCTCAGCGAAAGTCGCAGGGTGCAATTGGCCATGACCGAGTCCCGGACGGCCCTCGCCGGACTCTGCGTGCAGAGAATGAGATGGATGCCGAGCGAGCGGCCCCGCGCCGCAAGATCGGAGAACAAGCTATGCAGCTCGGGAAAATCGCTCACCATTGCGGCGAACTCGTCAACCACGACGACGAGACGAGGCAGCCCCGCCTCTGCCGCCGACCCTGCGTCATCGATCGACCGCAAGCCGCGCTCCGCGAGCGCTCGTTCGCGATGCATCACCTCGGCGCGCAGGCTGGCGAGCGCACGCTCGGCACCGTCGCGGTCAAGGTCGGTAACGACCCCAACGCAGTGCTGAAGTTGCTCGACATCGGCGAAGGACGCCCCACCCTTGAAGTCGACCAAGAGCAGGTTAACAACGTCGGGAGGGTAGCGGCGCGCCAGGGCGAGCACCCACGCGATAAGCAGCTCGCTCTTGCCGCTGCCCGTGGTGCCGCCGATCACGGCGTGTGGACCGTCCCGCACAATATCGAGAAATACCGCGCCACCCTCGTCGACCGCGAAGGCCGCCGAAAGGCCACGCTGCGATTCGTCCGATACATCCCACACGGAGCCAAGGTCGCAGAGTGCCGGCAGCTCCCGTGACGGGCCGAGACCCTCCGACTCCGCAGCCCGCTGAAGGACGGTGGCAAATAGCTCGGCCTCTTCTCTCGAAATAAGCTCCGCACGAAAGAGTTCAGGCACAGAGGAGATTGCGCCGTGAGGCGCTGCGAGGTGCGGGTGTCGAAGTACGCGAACTTCGCCGCCTGAAACCTCAAGGCCGACGCGGCACTCCCTTGGCAACTGGTCTTCGGTCTGAGCCAGCACGACAACGAATCGTTCGGCGTGGGATCGGCCTGCCGAGCGCCGAACAAAGTCGAGGCGGTTGGTCGCGACGGGGTCGCGAGGGGCGCGGAAGTGAGGGAGCCTGGTGTGCCAGCGCTCCCAGCCGCCGACGAGATCAAAATCGGCGGGCGAGAGCCTGTCGGCAAGCTGGATCGTGACGGCGCGGGCCAGGGACTTGGCCAAAACCGATGGCCCACAGATGCCGATTCCCAGGGCCGCATCAACCGTTATGGGGGCTCGGGTTAGCAGCGCGGCATCCTGTCGAAGGCCAGCGATTAGTTGTGCCCTGGCGCGCTCTCGGTCCGCACGGCGGCGACGCGATCGTCCCTTGCCCCGCGCCGGCGCTTCGCCAGCGTCATTGACGGGCTGTTCGTTAGCCCCACCGACACCATGATCGTCGTCGCCCGCGAGTTCTATGCCGCTCGGGGCCGGACCGGTTCCGAGAACCAACGGCAGCGCCCCCGGCGAGTGGCGCCAACGTTCCGCGTCGTGCACCGATGCCGGGATGAGCGTTGCGGCCGACCGCGATGCCGCGAGCATCCGCTGCCGGATGCGGTCATGCTCATGAGAAATGGAGCGTCGCGTTGCCTCTGCCTCGGCAGCGAACCGAGCGTGCTCCTTTCTCTCGCGCCGCCCCGCCTGCAGACGCGAATCGACAAGGCTGCCGATCGCTATCAGCGGGCCGAGGAAGGCAAACATCAGCGCGAAAGGCGACGACGTAATTGCCCACATTGCGACGGATGCGGCGACGGGCGCCAACGTTGCCATGAAAGGAAAAGAAAACGGTGGCGCTGCGTCGAGTTTGCGCGGGAGGGAGATTCGAATGCTCACGACTCCAGAGCACCACGCGGCGCACGCCCCCGTGCGACGCCATATCCCCCCTGGTGCAGAAGCCGGGGACGAGTAGGACCGGGAGGAGAGGGCGGGCCGCAGAGCGCGGGCCGGAGGCTAGCTCACCACGAAAAACTGTTCGCCAATCTCCACCCTGCTGCCTCGGGACACCATGACCCGCTTGCCGGGATCGCACCGAACGGGTTCGGCATCGGGGTTGCGAACAACCGATCCGTTGCCGGAGAAGCGATCGAGAATCCAGAAGGTGCCGCGCTCCTGACCGAATTCGAGATGAGTTTTGGAGACCGAACGGCCTGAGTCGAGCACCCTGACCACGTGGTCGAAGAACTCCCCCGGCTCGGGCTTGGGGTTGCGCCCAATCAGGCCAGTGCCGCTCACGGAGACGCTCTCTCCTGTGCTGAACTGGAGCACGAAACGCTCGGCCGCCGGCTTGCGTGCCACTATTCGCGTGACCTCGGTGTCGTCATCGTCGGCATCGTCTTTGTCGGTGCCGGTGTCGGTGCCGGTGCCGGTGTCGGTGCCGGTGCCGGTGCCGGTGCCGGTGCCGGTGCCGGTGCGGGAAGAAAACGCTGGGGCGGCTGCGCCTACGACGCCACGACCGGCGGGCGCGAATGCGGCAGGGGCCGATGGCTCCGGTGCAACGAGGCCAAAGCTCGGAAGGATTTCGACGGGCATCGTCGGCAGAGGAACAGGGGTGCCTGCGGGAGGCTGCAGCGGGATCGGCCGCGAGTCCGTGGGCGGCGCTGGCATGAACGGCACGGGCTCGTCGTCATCGACGGCTGGCTCCGCCTTCGGGACCGCAGCCTCAGCCTCCGAAACCGCTGCCTCCGACGGTTCTCCGTCGTCACCCGAGGGCTCGGCAGCCGCGACCGGAGGCGCAACGATATAAGACGGCGCCGCCGGTGTGGGCGGCCCGATCGGGATCACTCCCGTGAACGCGGCGGTCACGGCGCTGGAGACGAAGCCGCACTGCTCGCAGAAGATGTCGTCGATGGCCATAGGCGCCCCACACTGGGCGCAGACGATGGGGCCACGTGCCGCCGGCTCCTCTTCGGGCAGCGGGGGCGAGGGAATCTTCGCGGCGTCTGCGGCCGGATCCCCCACTGCATCTCTGCGGTCGGCCGTGCGTAATTGCCTTATGCGCTCAAGGGTGCCGCCGGGGCCTGTATCGGCCACGGCATCCGCTAGAGCGTCGGCCAGAGCGAATGATCCGGCGGCTCCCCGTCGCGGCGGGCCCTCAAGCTCAGGCGCGGCGGAGGGCTGGGCGTCGCCGAAAGGCCGGTCATCGCCGGGCGACGGCGCGTCGTCGCGCGCCGGAACCTCAGTACCGGGCGCGGCAGCAGGCGCGGCGCCGGGCGCGGCAGCACGGCGGCCGCATTCGCCGCAGAATAGGGCCCCGGCGGGCAGCGGCGTGCCGCAATGGGAGCAGTTCATGGGAGTCGTCTCTCTCGCGCAAACAACCCTTTGACTCTATAGCCCCCGAGAGAGCGCAGCGACATGACGGCCTTGATGCGTTGCCAACGGGTGCGGGTGTGGGCGAGCCCCGCGCCGAGTTCATCGACCGCAAGCCAGACCTGCCGAACCTCATCATCGTCGGCGGTCTCGGGTGCGAACACGGCACGATCGGCGACAGAAGCAAGAACGAGAGGCTGGATGCCCCCCACCGTCTCGGCGACCTCGCTGCGGGTCGCAGAGGCTGGCGGTTCGTAACCGTAGTCGAGCACCATGTCTTCGAACTCTTGCCATGCACCGCTGATGCGCAACGCCGAGCTTGCGGCGCGCTGGCGAAGATAGCGCCTCCGCATCTTTGCGGCTCCGATGAGCAGAAACGGCGAGAGCACGATGAACACGATGAGCGCAATGACGCCGAGCACAGCGACCGCCGCCAGGAGGATAGCCATCAGCGGGTCTTGGGCAGCTTCGTCTTCTTGCTCGCTGTCGAGGGGAATCTGATCTGGGCGCGTGTTCTGCTCCACTAGCGGCGGGGGCACGGGGCTCTGAGGCCTCGCGACCTGCGCGGGGTCCTCCGGCTGCTCCTCGGGAATCTCTCGCACTGGCGGCGTCGGATCGATGGAGACCCATCCCTGCTGGGCGGTGTCGACTTCGATCCAGGCCGAAACATCCGACCCGACAATGCGGGTAACGCCGTCGCCATCGGGGGCGAACCCGAACACGACCCGGGAGGGGAACCCAATTGCCCTGGCCATGAGTGCCGCCGTAACCGCGTACTGCTCTTCGTCACCGATCATCCTGGGTGCCGTGAGCAGTTCCTCGATGCGATCGGCGCCGTGCCCCGATCGGCTGAGGGGCTCTTCGGGTCCTCCGTGGCTGATGTAGCCCTCCGTGGCCAAGTGCGACAGCATGGCCGCGAGGCGCTCGCCCGGGGTCTCTGCCTCGCGCACCCAGCCATCCAGGGCGACGGTGAGCTCATCGGGCACCGAGGTCGCCGTCGGCACGACCGCGGTTCCGGGGGTGAGCTGAGACCAGGTTTCCGGCGCGACATCCCCAATGACCACCGTGTCGACCGAGTAGGTGTCCCCGCGCTCTAGCCCGCCAACCACGACCGCCGTGTTGCCGGGTGCGTTGTAAAAGAATGAGTCACGCAAGTCGCCGGAGTCACCCGTGAAGTTGACGGTGGAGAGCAGCCCGACCGAGGGCATCCAGATGCCCTCATAACCGACAATGTCGATCTCGATTGTCTTCTCTGCACCCCGCGCTGGCACGTCGCGCTGAATCGCGGTGGGGAGACGAGTGAATGATCCGGAGGCGCTCGCAAGCTCTGGAGTACCGACAGAAAAGACGACTCCGTCGTAGGTGTCAAGGGCGGCAAGGCGGATGCGGGCTCCTTCTGGCAGCCCCGTCGCCGTGAGCATCGTGGAATCACCGACACCGGCCTGATGGTATTTGCGCAGGCTGCTCAGCGGGCTCGGGTAGTCGCGCGGGTCGAACGGCTGCTCAATGGCGTCGCGGAGCACGGTGCGCTCCCGTGCGGGATCAGCCGTCACCGCGGCGGCACCACCCACACCGATCGCAAGCCCCAGGATGACCACGGCCGATAGCGCGGTTCGGAGCCCGCCGATGCGCTCCGCCCCCGTCGCATCTGAGGTCGCGGCCGTCGGTTGCGAGAGTTCACGAATCGACTCGCGGCGGCGGTACCACCGCTCCCAACTCAACCAACTGAGCACGACGACAAAGAGAGCAAGCGCAAGAACGACCGCGGGGGCCGCCTCTCGCGGGCCGAGAAGGAGCCCGATAACAAAAACCACGACGGGAACGAGAACGGCGAGCGGGGCGCGCTTCGATCTCAGAGCGATCGTGAGCCCCACGACAGTCGAGACGAAAATCACGGCGAAGGCAGGCACCAGGAGCGCCTGATAGCTGCCCACCGGAAGCGCGATGGTGAGCAATTGCTTCCACCCCAGGGCGGTGCCGAGGATGAGATCCCTGAACCCCTCGAGCGTAGGAACGAGCCCGAATCGCGTTTGCGAGGGCACCGCGAGCGGCACTCCGATGAGGAGATACACGAGCAGCGTCGCCGCGAGGAGAATCGGGCTCGACCACCGGAATCGCGCACCGAGAATCGCCAGCGCTGCGCCCGCCAGAATGGCCACGACTGCCATGAGCACAAAGCTCCCATCGCCGTAGATGGGCCAGAATGCCGCTGCCGCGGTGCCGATGGCAGCGCAAAAGAATGCCGTGACGGGGGCGACAAACGATGCCGACCATGCTCTGCGTCTGATGCTCATGTCTTGGCCGCCCGGGCGAGGCTCTTGCGCAGGTCGTCGAGGTAGCCGATGGTGAGAACGCTGAGGCCAGACACCCGGCGGAGCCCCGGAACCGCCTCGGGGTCGCAAACAACCGCAACGACCTCAACTCCGGGAGGGTAGCGGGTGGAGGCGGCACGCAGCTCACCGGCGGTCGGCGTCGATCCGCAGATGAGAAACGCCACCGAGAGCCCGGCGACCTGGTCGGCCGTAACGCGGGCGACTTCTAAAAGATCGAGGGATGATGCATCCCGCTCGACCAATGCGAGATCGTCGAGCAGGCGCCCAGGGCTCAGAGTGCTGAGCGCGCGCACGCCGAACAGCTTGCGTTTGGCAAACTCGGGAGTCGTGATTCCGACGACGACGGATACGTTGCGCACGTCGCGGATTGCTCGCACCCCGAGGGATCCCGCCACGCTCACGGCCATCTCGAACTCATCGTCGCTCGCATAGTCCCGATCGGCGAGGCTCAGCGCGACCACGAGGTGGCTACGTCGAGTCTCCTCGAACTGCCGCACCATGTAGGTGCCGGTCTTGGCCGTGCTCTTCCAGTGAATAAAACGGCGCTCATCCCCCGCCGTGTACTCGCGCAGCGCGTGAAATGAGACATCGCTGCTCGTGATGTCCCGCGTCGGGTTGCCCTCGAGGTCTCGGATAAGGCCCGTGCTCGTGCTCGGAATCGCGATAGTCCTGGGGTGCACGAAGAGCTCGTGGCGGCCCGTCCACGACACTTCGCGGCGCACGAGACCGATGGGGTCGGCCCGCACGGTTCGCACGGGGCCCACCGGCAACATGCCGCGCCGTGCGGTCGGCACCGTGAACTCATGGTCGAACACCGCTCCCCCCGCAAGCCCAGGCAGGGCAACTTCCGAAAGCGCGCTTCCGACGGGCACCTCTGCTTTAACGCCGAAAACCCTGTGCCGGGTGGGGTTGGCGATCGTGATGCGGGCGACGGCATTGTCGCCGACCACGACCCTGCTGTGCGGAAGGTCGAGAGTGATCGTGAAGGCGTTGCGCCCGACGAGGTAGAGCACCGCGACAAGAAGCACAATCACGCCGGCATAGGCAACCGCGAGAAACTCGCTCCAGCCAGCCACGGTCGCGATGACGAAGGCAACCACCACTGCGATTGCTGTGCCCCAGCCGACGCCCGTGACGACGCTACCCACTCGGGCTGCGACGATCTTCATCCAGCTGCCGACCATCCTGACAACCCGAACTGCGCCGACAATAGCGTCGGCGAGGACGCCATCCCGGTTGCCGACGATGCGGCTTCTGGCGTTGGTCAGTCCACTCGTTGTCGTGCCACCGTCAACGCGGTGAGTTGTGCCGCCGTGCATGCGGGTGGAGCGTGATGTGGCCCCCATCGTGAGAGAGGTGCGCCCCACCCCATGCTTGAGCGCACCGAGGCGCGCCGAAGTCCGCGGGGAGTCCTCCCGCGGCACATCGTTTGTGGTGCTCTGTGTCACACAGCCTGCCTGTCGCTGGGAGGCGGCGTTTCCATAAGAATCTGAGCCATGATGCTCGACGCCGTTACTCCGTCGAACTCTGCCTCGGGGTCGAGAACGAGGCGGTGAGCGAGAACCGGCTCGGCAAGCGCCTTGATGTCGTCAGGGATGACATAGTGCCTTGCTGCGGCGGCGGCGAGCGTCTTGGATGCCCGCACGAGAGCGAGAGCGCCTCGCACGCTAGCGCCCAGTCTCACCTCGGACGCAGAGCGAGTTGCATCGATAAGGCGTGAGACGTAGTCGTTGATGGACGGGTCCACATGCACGGTTCGAGCCAGGGCGCCCATCTCCACGATCGTCTCCGCCGAAACGATCGCCGGCACGGGCGAGTCGTGGGCCTTGACTCCGGCTCCCTCCAGGATGCGCAGAGTCGACGCGTGATCGGGGTATCCAATCGACGTCTTCATGAGAAAGCGGTCGAGCTGAGCCTCGGGGAGTCGGTAAGTTCCCGCCTGTTCGACGGGGTTCTGAGTCGCGATGACCATGAACGGAGAGCCGACGGGGTGGGTTACGCCATCGACCGTGACGCGGCCCTCCTCCATAACCTCGAGCAGGGCGGCCTGAGTCTTGGGGCTGGCGCGGTTGATCTCGTCGGCGAGCACGATGTTGGCAAAGATCGGGCCGCGGTGAAAGTCGAACTGGCTCGTGCGCTGGTCGTAGATGCTCACGCCCGTGATGTCGCCGGGGAGCAGGTCAGGGGTGAACTGCACCCTGTTGCTCGACCCGTCAACGCTCTGCGCCATGGCCCTGGCCAACGACGTCTTGCCGGTGCCGGGAAAGTCCTCGAGCAGAAGATGTCCCTCGCTCAACAGTGCCGTGAACGACAGCTTGATCACAAAAGTCTTGCCGAGCAGAACATGCTCAACGTTAGCGACGAGCCGATTGAAAATATCGGAGAACCAGGCAGCCTGCTCGGGGGTCATCGTCATCGTTGTGCCTCTCGTGGTGCCGTTATGAACATGGGATCTCCGCGTACAGGGGGTCTTGGTAGGTGTTCGTTCCGTCGCTGACCGTCGCTTTAATTCTGAGGCCCGTGGCGAGGGGAGGTGCGCTCTGACCCGCGGTGTGCCCCACGAAAACTCCGCCGAATACTCCGCCGATGGCGTAGTCCACCGCGTAGGTGACCGTGAGTCCCGCGCCGTTGTTGGGCGGCGCGATGGGCACGAACGGCTCCCCCGCCGTGCAGGCGATCACGCTGGCACGCGTCGCGACGGGCATGGCCGAGATGGCCGCAGACGGGGCGCCGCAAAGGTCTTGGCCAGCATCCCGACATGCCCTGACCTGCACGGTGACCGATTGGCCGTACACCCCGCTGCTGGCGGGAGATGTGACGAACTGGTTGTCGACGACGGGACGCCATATCCCCTCTGCTCCGATCGCGTACTCGTAGCGAACGGGGTGGCCAGTCGCGCGCAGCCCGCTGACGCGCAGATCGAAGTAGCCGTCCGACTGGTGGACGACATCGAGCGTCGCCGAGGCACGGCCGGGGGGCCGCTTCGACTCGACCGGAGCAGAAACGCTCACGGAACAGAACAGACCGTTATCGGAGTAGACGGCGTAGACGTAGGCGATCCCGTCCGTCGTCGAGGTGTCGACCCACCCGCTCGTGCCACTGCCCGGGATGGCACCGGGGTGCACACCAGTGACGCAGGTCGAGGGAGGTGACGCTCCGATGAATCTCGCGACCGAGTAGCTGCCAGAGGGAGCTCCGTTCCAGCCGCCGCCCTCCCAGCTCACTCGAATGCTTCCGTCGGCGCCCGTGACTGCCGCGGAGACCGCAACAGGAAGCGGAGAGCCGACCGCCGTGACGGCAACGGGGCTGCTGGAGTTCCACTCGTCGGCGCTGGCCTGCGCCGAGTTGCGAGCGAACACCGTGATGCTGTAATTCTGGCCGGCCTGCACCAGCCCGCCGGCGCTCGTGGTGAGGCTGGTCGAGGCCGTGGTGATATCGGTCTGGCCAACGCCCGGCCCGGATATGCGAACCGTGTACCCGACGACCGGGGTTCCCGGCGAGGGGTTGGGGGTGCGATCCCATCCGATCACGAGCTCGGCCTCGGTCGTGGTCGAAGCCCGGGCCGTCACCCCGGTGGGTGCCGCGGGCAGGTAGTCGACCCTCAGCGCCACGCTCGACGAGCCTGCCGCGGATGGGCCGATGGCATTGGTCGCGATGACCTGGAATTCGTATGATTGCCCGACCTGCAGGTCAGTGAGCACGCAGAGCTGATCGAGGCCGCAGTTCTTGCGGTAGCCACCGTTGCTCGACGACACGACCTCGTAGCCCGTAATGGCCGAGTTGTTGAAGGCCGGCGGGGTTATGCGCAGGGTCAGCTCTCCATTGACGTGACCGCCAACGCGAGTCGGCGCGACGGGCGCGTCGGGAACATCCTGAACCGAAACGGTGATGCTGCCCCATACGAAACGATCAGGGTCGCCCGTCGCATCGGCAACCTGGTATTGGAGCTGAGCATCAACGGGCTCGGCGTTGGGAGCGACGGTGACCGTGAGCCTGCTGCGATCGGCGCTGGGCACGACCGATACGCCGGCGGGCAGGCTCCCTCCGTCGAGTCCGCGGATATCAACGACTTCGAGCGGCTGGCCAGGGAACGGATTGGTTGCCTGATCGTTGGCGAGCACGTCAATGATCGTTGACTTGCCTCGCGGAGTCGTCGCGGTGTCGGCGGCGGGGCGGGCAAGCGGTCTGCTGGAGCTGACGACGCGAAGCGAGATCTTGCCGGCCTGTCCGTCGCTGAGGTCGTCGCGCACTCCCAGGGCAATCGCCGTCTGGGTGCCCTTGGGCGAGTCAGGATTGGCCCGAAGCGTGAGGGTGCTTCCGCTCAGCGTGTAGCTAAACCCGGTCGGGAGCGGCTCCAAGACCCGGTAGACGAGCTCGTCAAAATCGTCGGGGTGCGGGTAGTTGGTGAGCTTGAGAAGGTCGAGGACCTTCTCCTCTGCTGGCTCGAACTCGATCGTTCCGCCCGCAAAAACGGGCGGCTGGTTCTCCCTCGGAGTCACCTTGATGGGCAGCACAAGGGTTGCGGTCCGTGCCCCAGCCGCCGTGGCGGATGCTCCGTCGGTGACCTCGAAGGAGATCGATGCCGGCCCGAAGTACTTGTCTGCCGAGGTGAACGCCAGCGTGTCTGAGTCGACGACGAGGCTGTCGCCGTTGGCATTCGTCGCTCGCACGGTCGACGTATCGGTGAGCTGAACCTGCTTGCCCCCCACCGCGATGACGTAGTCGTTCAGATCGATCACCAGGCGCGACTCGCTCGTTACCGTGAGCGGCTTCGCCCGTCGATCAAGCTGGGGCAGCGCATCGGCCAGGCCAGGCACACGGATGAACGCGTACGACACTACGGAACTATCGTCGGGATGCTCCACGGCGAAGGGGATGATTTGGCTTCTCTCCCCCACGGTCACCGTGATGCTGTTGCGGTCCGTGACCGAAGCATTCTCCTTGTACCCGTCGACGAGTCGCAGACGCAGAGTGTCGACGGGTCCGTCGGCGAAGAACACGTTCTGCAGAACATCAACCGTCACCGTCTCGCGATCGAGGATGTCGGAGAGGGTGAGCACCGTATCGGCCGCGAGAGGGTGTGCGAGCGGGGCATCCGGATCCACCGTCACCGTGATGAAGTTGGAGCTTCTGCCCCCAACCTCGTTTTCGATCGTGTACACAATGCCGTAGCTCCCTGCGGCGACAGGGGGCGTGACCAAGACGACATCGCCGACGATCTCTGCGGTCACCCCGGGGTTGGGGTCAACCTCAACCACCGTGAGGGCTCCCCCGTCAGGGTCGATGTCGTTGGCAAGAACCTGAATCGAGATGGATCCGCCCGGACGCGTCGTTACCGCATCTGCCGTGGCGACGGGGTTTCGAACCTCGTCGAGGGGCGGGGCGATTCCCACCCGCACGCGACCGGTCGCCCGAGCGCCGAGGCTATCCATAACCGTGTAGGTGAATGTGTCGGTGCCGGCAGAGTAGCCCCCCGCCTCGTACTCGATAAAGTCGGTGCCCACCTCTGTGACAGCACCCTTCTCGGGGTTGCTCTCTTGACCCAGCAACTGCACGGAGTCGCCGTCGGGGTCTATCCCGGTGAGGGGCACCCTGATCATGACGGTGCCGCCAGCAACCACACGAGCGGTGACGGTGCCCGGCGTCGGCGGTTTATTGGTCGCCTCGACTACCTCGCGCACGGCGATGCGCACCTGTGCCTGCGACGTCTGCCCGTCGGGCCCCACGATCTCGTAGATCGCCGTGAAGTTGCCCGTGATGGTGGGGGCGAGATAGCGCAGTCGCTCGCCGGAGGCAAAGGGCAGGCCGGCGTATTCGACATTCTTGACGAGGGTGGGGTTGAGCGTGATGATCTCGCCATCGGGGTGCAGGTCATTGGCGAGAACGGGGATGTCGATCGTGTCGCCCACTCGAACCGTCACCGTGTCGTCGGTCGCCACGGGAGCCTGCAGCGTCAAAGGATGCGGAATCTCAATGACCGTAATCGTTCCGATCGCGGTGGCGAGCCCATTGGTGATTCGGTAGGTGAGAGTTGCGGAGCCGGATTCGAGCGGCGCAATCAACGAGAGCCTGATCGACTTCTGTTCCAGAACCTCGGCCGTCACCGCTGGCGCTGTGTCGTTAGAGACTCCCAGAACCATCAGCACTCCCCCCGCGGGGTCGGTGTCAAGCACAGCGACATCAACGGTCTCGCTGCTCAGCGTCTTGATAAACACCGTCTTGGGGGTCGTAATGGGGATGCTGTTGGCATCCGGCGGAGCCTTGACCTCAACGCGCACGATGCCGGTGGCCGTCTGGCTGCCGTCGGTGACCACGTATTCGACCGAGAACGACCGAACCTGATCGCTCACAAACCGGAATGTCCCGGCCTCGAAGTTCGGGGTGATCGTGGCGCCCGTCCTGGATGGCACAGCGCTCAGTCGAATCTGACCGGTTCCTCCCCTGACGTGCGAAAGGGGCGAAATACGCACCTCGCTGCCGGCATAGCTTGTGACGGCGAACGGCTCTGCGATGATCGGCACCTCACCCGCCGGGCTCACCGTGATGGACAGCGCGCCCGATCCGCTGGCAGAGCCATCAGAGACAGTGAGGCCAACTGACCGAAGGGCCGCCGGAGAGCCGCCCTCTTGAAAGACCACCTCGCCGCCCGGCTTGTAGCTCACGAGGTCGGGCTTGGTTACGGATGCCGCCGTGAGATAAAACGCGTCGCCGTCGGGGTCGACGAAGTCGGCAAGCACATTGGTTGTCACCCGACCGCCCTGGGCCACGAGGGTGCGGGACTGGCGAACCTGCTCAGGGGGTGAGTTCTCTTCGGGGCTCCGCACATCGACCCGAACCACGGCCGATGCCGATCCGCCGCGACCATCGGTGATTGTGTAGGGGAACGACGCCGAACCCTGTGCCGTCGGCGTGAGGGTGATCTGCACCTGCTGGCCATCGCGCACAACGTCGAGGTGCCCGAAGGACTCGTCGATGCCACCGATCTCGGTGACCATGAGAACGTCGCCATTGGGGTCAAAGTCGTTGAGCAAAAGGGGAAGAATGGTGGCCCGGCCCGGGCGAGCCCCGAACACATCATCGACCGCGACGGGCGGCAACTGTGCCTTCTCATACTCCGGAGGGGCATCCGTATCGCTCTGCTCCACCTGTTCGTCGTCCTGCTCGACGAGGATGAGGTCGTCCCAGTTATCAATGAGCTCGCCGCTGTTCTGCACGGCCCAGGTCGCGCCTGCGACCGGGTCGTTGAGCAGCACGCGGGCACCGTTGACCGCGAACACCAGCCTGGTGACGGCGGAGCCAGCGCTCGCCAAAGTGAACTCGGTCGGCTCCTGAGAACGGCAGTAGCGCCACGCTGTCCCGTCGGTCCAGGCGGCGAACGCGCAGCCATCGACCACAACGGGGGCAGCCGGGCTGCCCGTACGGCCGTCGACCCTGCCCGTGACGGCGCCATCGAATGTCACGTCGGCAACTCCGCCGTCCCACGACACGAATACTCGACCGGATGATGGCCCCGGCTTCTGCAGAGTCGCCGTCGAACCAGACCCTATGACTGCGGAAAGGTCGGCCCGAGCACCGTCGAGCCACAGTTCCCGGGAATCGCTGTTGAAAATCACGGGCCGGTCACCGACGGCGGTTATGTGAAAGGTATCGTCCGTTGACCCCACGTCGATGGTGGTGCTCACGGCCCCCGCGCCCGTCGCGGCGGCACCAAGGTTCGGCTCAATGCGGTGCAACTGGCTCGTCTCGGGAGAGTAGGCAAAGAGGATGCCCGTCTCAGAGACGGCGA
Source organism: Homoserinimonas sp. (assembly GCF_056262345.1). NCBI lineage: Bacteria > Bacillati > Actinomycetota > Actinomycetes > Micrococcales > Microbacteriaceae > Homoserinimonas > Homoserinimonas sp. The sequence goes on along the minus strand of NZ_JBACFR010000255.1, from coordinate 593 downwards.
CGACAGACCCCGGCCCCAGGCTCAAGGTGGCCTCGGCCGAGGCGTCAAAGCCGCCGAGGTCGCTTTCGGCCATGATCCATACTTCGCCAGTGCCCTCTGCGTGGATGATTGCCGTCCCCGCCGAGAGGTACACCCGAGGGGTGTCGGTGGGCAGCGCCACGCTATCGATCACGGTCGATGTTGCCGCGTCCACCACGTCCAAACGGGTGTTCGCACGATCGAGCAACAGCACCGAGCGCCCCTGCTGCACCACGTCGAGATCGCTGCCGTCACTCGCAACAACCGTGTTGAACTCCAGGATCTCGGTGTTCGCGCGCCCGATCACCTGGTGTTCACCGTTCGCCACCCATACGGCGGCGTCGTCGAGATCCATCCGCTGGGCTGTGTAGCCATCGGAGACAATGGCGACAGTTGCGATGAGTGCGGCGATCACGACGAGGCTGGTCGCCGTTATGACGGCAGATACATGGCGCGAAAGCCAGCGCCGCACGATTGACGCGCCGCGGCCGGACTCCCCTATGACCTTCATGGCCTGATCGCGGCGCATTTCTCGTTGCTTGCCGGCCCGACGACGCCGGACCGGTTGACCTTGA
>NZ_JBACFR010000254.1:0-8207 GCF_056262345.1 Homoserinimonas sp. | reverse complement strand
TCACAGACCTCGTGACGGGAGCCCGGTTCCCGTGGGGCCGCGACACCTTCGTTCGGCTCGATCCGCTCGTGGAGCCCGTGCATATCCTGCAGGTTCACTACACCGGCGGGCCGAGCGATTCGCGCACGACGGGAGCGACCGCATGACGATTCCCGAACTCGACACCGAAGCAATCCTTGCCATCGCCGAGGCCCGCCATCCGCACCCCCACTCCGTGCTTGGCCAGCATGCGGTCGGTGACGGAGTCGTCATCCGGGTTCTTCGCCCCCTCGCAGAGACCGTGACGGCCCTTCTCTCTGATGGCGGTCAGGTCGAGCTCCGACACCTCACTAATGGGCTGTGGCACGGAAGCCACGAAGGGGTGGTGCAGCCGTACCGCATTGTCGCCACGTACGGCGAGGCAGAGTCGTGGGAGGCAGAGGACCCCTATCGGTTCTCCCCCACCGTCGGCGAAATTGACACCTACCTGTTCGCGGAGGGTCGGCACGAAGAACTGTGGCGAATGCTCGGAGCGCACGTGCGCACTCACGAAGGCGTTGCGGGGATCGCCGTCTCGGTGTGGGCGCCCCACGCTCGTGCCGTCCGCCTTATCGGCGACTTCAACGGCTGGAGTGGGCTCGGCCACGCCCTGCGCCGGCTCGACGATAACGGCGTCTGGGAGATATTCGTTCCCGGCGTCGGTGCTGGCGTCGCCTACAAGTTCGAGATCCTCACCCGCGCCGGCACCTGGGTCGTGCGGGCAGACCCTATGGCCCGCTACACAGAAATCCCCCCTCGCACCGCCTCCGTGACCGGCACCAGCGACTACGAATGGCAGGATGCCGCGTGGCTGACCCAGCGATCGGCCAGCGACCCGCACAACATCCCCATGAGCATCTACGAGTTGCACCTGGGGTCGTGGCGGCCCGGGCTCAGCTATCGGGATGCCGCCGACCAGATCATCGACTACGTCACAGATCTCGGCTTCACCCACGTGGAGTTCATGCCGCTCGCCGAGCATCCCTACGGCCCCTCCTGGGGCTACCAGGTGACCGGCTACTACGCCCCCACAAGCCGGTTCGGGCATCCCGACGACCTGCGTTACCTGATCGACCGCCTGCACCAGGCGGGCATCGGGGTGCTGATGGACTGGGTGCCAGGCCACTTTCCCAAAGACGAGTGGGCTCTGGCCAATTTCGACGGTCAACCGGTTTATGAGCATCCAGACCCGCGGCGAGGCGAGCAGCCCGACTGGGGCACCCTCGTGTTCGACTTCGGCCACAGCCAGGTTCGCAACTTTCTCGTTGCCAATGCTCTGTATTGGCTCGAGGAGTTTCACATCGACGGCCTGCGGGTCGACGCCGTGGCCTCAATGCTCTACCTCGACTACTCCCGTGAGGAGTGGCTGCCCAACGAATTCGGCGGGCGAGAAAACCTGGAGGCAATCAGCTTTTTGCAGGAGGTCAACGCCACGGCCTACAAGCGCTACCCCGGCATCGTCATGATCGCGGAAGAATCGACAGCGTTCCCCGGAGTCACGCGCCCCACGGGAGCTAACGGGCTCGGGTTCGGGCTCAAATGGAACATGGGCTGGATGCACGACTCGCTGCAGTACATGGCCGTCGACCCGATGTGGAGATCACATCACCACAACGACATCACATTCAGCTTTCAGTACGCCTTTAGCGAGAGCTTTATGCTGCCAATTAGCCATGACGAGGTGGTCCACGGCAAAGGTTCGCTTCTCAACAAGATGCCCGGAGACCAATGGCAGAAGTTCGCCAATGTCCGCGCTTATCTGGCATTCATGTGGGCCCATCCCGGCAAGCAGCTGCTGTTCATGGGGCAAGAGTTCGGCCAGTCGGCCGAGTGGAGCGAACAGCGCGGGCTCGACTGGTGGCTCCTTGAGCAGCCAGACCACCAGAACCTTCTTCGCTTTGTCGCGGGGCTCAACCGGGTCTATCGAGACAGGCCGGAGCTGTGGTCCCGCGACAACGACCGGCAAGGCTTCGAATGGCTCGTGGGCGACGACGCAGCAAGCTCGGTTGTGGGGTTCATCCGCTGGTCGGCTGAGGGTGATCCGCTCGTCACCATCGTCAACTTCTCTGGTGTCCCTCTCCACCAGTACCGCATTGGCCTGCCGTTGGCGGGCGAATGGTCAGAATTGCTCAACTCGGATGCCGTCGAGTTCGGCGGTTCGGGCGTGGGCAATTGGGGTGCGGTGACGGCTGAGCAGTCGTCATGGCACGGCCAGCCTGCCTCTGTCGAGCTGACCCTGCCCCCGCTCGGTGCGCTGTTCCTCGCCCCGCTGCCCCGCGCTAGTACAGAAGGTTCGTGAGCTGGCGGCGCGCAGCGATGACCCGAGGGTCCTCTGCGCCGGCGATCTCGAAGTAGTCCAGCATCCTCGCGCGAACGCGATCCTTCGACTCCTGATCGAGCGACACGAAGAGGTCGAGCAGTCGTGAGAATGCGTCCTCGAGGTGGCCACCAGAGACATCGAGGTCGGCGACGGCAAGTTGGGCGTCAACGTCCTGGGGCGCTTCGCCCGCCGCCGAGCGGATCTCCGCAGCGGTTTTGCCCGTAAGCCGGTGGAGCAGCGAGACCTGCGCGAGACCGGCAACCGCGAGGTGATCCCGGGGGTCCTGCGCGATGGCCGTCTCATAGGCTGCGATGGCCGCAGGGTAGTCGGCGCGCTCGATCGCGTCGTATGCCTCCTGATGGAGGGGCGGCAGAGGTTCGTCAACCGGCTCAGCGGCATCGTGGTCTTCCCCATCGACGGCAGCCGTCCCCGTTACGCCGTTCTGCGCCGCGAGGGTCAGCACCTGGTCGAGCACCTGGCGCAGCTGGTCGTCGGCAACCTCGCCCTCAAAGAGGGCGAGCGGGCGACCCGCGATGACAGCCGCCACCGTCGGCACGGCCGAAACCGTGAATGCCTGCTGCAGCTGAGGGTTGCGGGTCGCGTCCACGCTTGCGAGCACGAACCGGCCAGCGTAGCTGCGCACGACATCCGCAATGCCCTGCCAAGGCTGGCCAGCGTGGAACTCCACGATCACGGGCACCGTGTTCGAGAGTTCAAGCAGGCCGGGGAACGCCTGATCGTCGCTCGCGAGCACAAGACTCGGAACTACGACGGGCGAACCATCGGCGGGCCTGCTGGCCATAGGAGCAGCGCCGGCGCCGGCGGGCGGGCGCACGAGCGATGAAAGATCAACCGCGCCGCGGAGCTGCGCGCCTGCTGGGGGAAGGTTGGTCATGGGAGTTCTCCTGCCGATATGACGCCCTCGGTCGCGCCGAGGAGACGGATCTTCTCATCACTTCCGGCCGGTGGCACATAGAAGAGCAATTGGTAACCATACGTGACATTGACGCCCTTTTTGGTCTCGGATAGGCCCGTCAAGAGCTTTACCGATCCCAGGAGCGCAATCGTCGCGTTGGCTTCGGTCGGGGTGATTGTCTCGGTGTCATTAAAGCTCAGGGTGATGATCGCCCCAGTGTTATCCGTCGCGAGAGCGATGCGCGAGCCAGAACCCGCGGTCAGCGCGGTAGACAGCGTCGCCGGGCCCGATACGGATGCTGCGCGTGCAGCGCGTGCATCAGGGCCAGCCAGCCCGATAAAGGTGTCCGTCTCAAGGTCGAACTGCTCGGCATAGGTGCTCGCCGCACCCACGAGCAGGATGTCGGAGTACGCGGCAAACACCTCCTCAGGAGCCAGCTTGAGGAACTTGTTATCGGGCGAGTAGCGCACAGCGCCGACCGTCGAGGCTGCGACGTCGGGGAACTCTGTTGCCTGCAGCTTCACGGCATATTGCGCCTTGTAGTTCTCGCGCGGTGTTGCCTGCTCGAGCATGACGGCGGTCGGAACCACGGTCTCGTCGTTGGCGTCTTGCACCACAACGAGCACGACGCGGGGCCACGCATCCGTCTGCTGAGGCAGCGACAGCGCGATGGGCGCGCCAGCGATTGCCTGCGGCAGCGGCTGAGCGGGGTCGGCGCGACGCATGATGTAGTTCGCCGCCCGAACTTCGTAGGCGGGGCCTTCGAATCGGGTGGCAAGCAGATCCTCGGAGGTTGCTGCGTCGGCTTCCGTCGCCACGGTTGCAACCTCGTCCATGATGCGGGCGAGCTGCTTCTCTGTGACAGCAGGGTCCTTGATTCCGGCCTCTGTCGAATCCGCTTCGGCCGTGGCCTCGACAGAGGGCTCTGATCCCCCGCCGAGCTGCGGCCAGTTGTCGGCGGAGCATCCCGTGAACACGAGCGAGCCGACAAGCACCACCGGGATCGCGATCATCTTGCGCGATGAGCGGCGACCGGCCGAGGATTCGGTGCCGGCGGGGTTGGCAGGCCGAACCGCCTTGGCGGCCTTGCGGTTGCTGTAGCGCGGCTGTCGAGGCAGCTTGGGCTCCTTAGGCTGCTTGCGGCGAGGACCACGGGTCCTGCGCCAGTGACGGAAGGCCCAGAAGTACAGAACACCGCCAAGAAGAAGAAGGATGACGCCGGCCACGATAAGGGGGCCGGTCCAGGGCGTGCGGGAGTCTGTCGGCCAGCTGATGCTGACGGTATCGGGGGCTGGCTGCGTTCCATCCGCCATAAAGATGACGGAGATCCCCTCGGGAATGTTCGCACTAAAGCTCACGGCGGACTCGCCGGAATATTCTGCGAACCACAGGTCGGAACCGATGGCGCTCGGCACCGTCGTTTCTTCTCCCTTGACCAGCTTGGCTTTGACCTCACCGGTCTCTTCGTCGACCGTGAGAACGGTGTGGGTGGCGAGGCCGACCCACGCAGTGACATCTTCTGATCGCCCGTAGGCGGCGATGACCTGATCAGAGCCGCTGATGTCGATTGTCTGGCGACCGTCAAAGGCCTGGAGGGCCTCTTCGTCGATAATGGCCACGGGGGCCTCAGAGTCGAATGTTGCTTCAGCGACAACTTCGTCGGGTCCTGCGAAGACTGTGCGCTGGGCTAGACCGAGACCGATCAGCACGAATGCCAGCACGAAGCTGACGATTGCTGCAACGAACCGCAACCAAACCCTCCTTTCATAGTGCCGCCGCGACCGCGATCGGGTGAAGCAGCACACTGGGGGCGCTTCTCGCGAGGCCGCTCGGGAGCCCCTTCGGGCTCACCTTTTTGCGGGCAAAGACATTCCACACTAGTCAGGCTCGCTGAACGCCGCCTAATAGCGACCTGTATGCCGCATGCGGGGAGCGCAGGGGCCAGTGGCTGGCGCGGGGCGCTCTGCCACTAAACTGGGGGGTAGCGCGGAGCAGCCCCCAGCTGATGCCGTCTCAATATTCACAGGGAGAGAACCGTGGCTATCGACGAGGGAACGTTCAGCACCGTCATGCGCGGCTACAGCCGCGATGAGGTCGACAGCGCCATTCAGGATCTGCGCAGAGAGCTCATCAAGGCGAACTCCGACAAGGTCGAGGCGAACAAAGAGCTCAAGCGCCTTCGCGCCACCGTCGACGACCTTCAAGCTGAGCTTGATGAGACGGGTAGCCCCACATACGCCGGTCTCGGCACCAAACTTGAAAACACTCTGCGCATGGCAGAGGAACAGTCGACGCGCCTCATCAGCCAGGCCGATATCGACGCAGAAAAGCTTCGTAGCTCCGTTCAGGCTGAGGTGCAGGGATTGCGCAGCGAGGCAGCAGAGGCTGCTAACCGCCTGATTTCTGACGCCACGGTGCGCGCTGAGAAGATGCTCGGCGAGGCCCGTGTCGAGGCAGAAGACCTGCTTGCCCGCGTTCGCGCGGAGGCAGAGACCCTCACCCAGGATGCTCTCCGCGAGGCGGCCACGATCCGCGGCGCCGTGGCGACAGAGGCCGCAGAGGTTCGCTCCACCGCTAAGCGCGAAGCCGCCGCTGTTCGGGCCGAAGCCGAGCGCGATGCGGCCGAGCTGCGTGCAGTGGTCGAGCGCGAAGCAAGCGAATCCCGAGAAGCCGCTTCGGCCCTCGCCCGCGAGACCGAGCGCGCCCGCATCGAATTTGCCGCCGACAATGAACGCCAGCGTGCCGAGCTCCAGCGCGAGATCGAGCAGAAGCGCACCGAGATCGACACCTATGTCTCTGAGACCCGGGCCGACATCGACAGCACGGCGGAGCGCACCCGCGCCGAGCTCACCCGCGAAATCACCGAGGCCCGCACCGCGCTCGAGCTCGACACCACCGAGGCCCGCGGCGCGCTAGAGCGCGACACCGCAGAAGCCCGCGGCGCACTTGAGCGCGAAACCGCCGAAGCCCAGGCTGCTCTGCACCGGGAGACCGCGGAGGCCCGCGCCCGTCTCGCAGAAGAGACGGCGGCCGAGCGCAGCGCACTCGACCAGGAGATTACGGCTCGTCGCTCGGAGCTCGACCACGAGATCACGACCCGCACGAGCGAACTCGATCGCCAGATGCGCACCCGCATGGCCGAGCTTGAGCGCGCCATCACCGCTGGCCGGGATGAGCTAGCGCGCGAGATCGCGACGCGAACAGAAGAGCTCGAGCTAGAGATCGCGAGCCGCACCTCTGAGCTCGACAATGAGATCGCCACCCGCACGTCTGAGCTCGACAACGAGATCACGACCCGCCGCACCGAACTCAAGAACGAGATCACCACCCGCCGCACGGAGCTGGACAACGAAATCACCAGTCGCCGCACCGAACTCGACAACGAGATCACCACTCGTCGTGCCGAGTTCGAGCACGAGCTTGCGAGCCGCACCGCCGAACTTGAGAACGCCGTGACCACTGGCCGCGCCGAACTCGCCGAAGAGATCACCGCTCGCCACAACGAACTCGCCGCCGAGATTGCCGCGAGCAAAGCCAAGGTTCATGAAGAGGCGACCCGCGTGCGCACAGAACTCGAGCAGGAGGCAACGCGCATCCGCACCGAGCTTGAGCTCGAGGCAGAGAAGGTGCGCAGCACCCTTGATCTCGAAGCCTCCAACGGTCGCAGCGAGCTGCAGCTTGAAATCACGGCCGCCCGCTCAGAGCTTCAAGAAGAATCAGACCGTGCCCGTACCGAGCTCGCAGAAGAAACAACCCGAGCCCGCGCGGAGCTCGAGCTCGAGATCTCGTCTGCCAAAGCGGAGCTCGACAACCACACGACGCGCGCCCGCCGCGAGCTCGAACGCGACCTGGCGCAGCAACGCAACGCCGTAGCGCACGAGGTAGAAGAGCAGCGCACCCGCCTGGCCCATGAGAACGAGACAGTTCGAGCCCAGCTCGCCTTCGAAACCGATGAGCAGCGCACGGCGACGACACGCGAGGTCGAACAGGCCCGCATCGACCTGGACGTCGAGCTCAAGGCTCGCCGCGATGAGGCCGAGAAGGAGTTCCTCGCTAAGCAGCAGGAGGCAGTGCTGCAAACACAGAAGTACCTCGACGAAGCGCAGAACCAGCTGATTGAGGCGACAAAACGTGCCGCCGAGAAGCGCAAAGAGGCAGAAGACCTCGAGTCGACATCCAAAGCGGAGGCCCGTGCTCTTCGCGAAGAGTCCTCTGCGACCGCCGCCGAGGTGCTCGCCAATGCCGAGGCCCGCTCCCGCGCCATTATCGACGAAGCGGAGCGCACATCCGCTGCTCTCGTGTCGGATGCAGAAGAGCGTCTCACCAAGATTAGGATCGAGCGAGAAGCCGTCGCCGGTTACTTTGAGAATCTCCGCGGCATGCTCAAAGAAGCCGAACGAATCACGAGCGAAAACTAACCGCGAGCGGGAGCCGAATGAAGATCCAGAACGCGTTTCGACTCGGACTCTTTGGCGGGCTCGGCGTCCTCCTTGCGATCGGCATTGGCGTGGCGATCGGCAGCCTCGCGACGATCCTCACGTACATCGGCGCCGCGTTGTTTATCGCGCTCGGTCTTGACCCGATCGTCTCGTTCCTTGAACGCAAGCGGTTTCCCCGCTGGGCGGCCATCCTCACCGTCCTCATCGGCGTCGTCGGCGCGGCAACAGCTCTGGTCTTCGCCCTGATCCCCGTCATCGCGGAGCAGGTCGAAAAGCTCATTGCGCAGGCTGTCGACGTCATCAAGCTCTTCCAAGATGGCGAGCTGGTCACAGCGATCCAGTCCACATTCCCCGCACTCGACGTCAAGCTCATCTTCGGCGAGGTCACCAAGTTTGTAGAGAACCTGGACCTGTTCAGCATCGGCGGCGGTGTGCTCCAGGCAGGCATCGGAATCGCCACGGCGCTCTTCGGCGCCGTCATCATCCTCATTCTGACGCTCTACTTTGTGTCGTC
>NZ_JBACFR010000253.1:0-15334 GCF_056262345.1 Homoserinimonas sp. | reverse complement strand
GCACCGGAGCGCCGCAGCGTGACTGTTGAGGTCGACGGCAAGCGCGTCTCGGTGAGCCTCCCTGGGCGAATCGTTCCGACGGCCGGCGCGGCAACGCTCTCCGCTGCACCCCGTCGCCGCGGCGGAGGTGGCGGCGTCTCGGCGTCGACCGGGGACACGATCACCGCGCCCATGCAGGCGACCATCATCAAGTTCGCCGTCAACGAGGGCGACAAGGTCGTCAAGGGCGACCTCGTGCTGGTGCTTGAGGCCATGAAGATGGAACAGCCGCTCTCCGCACACAAGGACGGCACGATCTCCGGCATCAACACGGCAGTAGGCTCGACGGTCTCCTCCGGCCACGTGCTGCTCAGCATCGTCTAACGCCCGAACCCGCCGAGGGGCGCGAAATGCGTCTTCCGCGGGCGCGCGAAGCCGCATATGGGACCCCTCGACTGGGCGAGAGAGCGCCCGAGCGCCCGAGCGACGCCAGTTGCCGCTAGTTGACGATGTGCAGCGCCCTGGCCGCGTCCGTGACGCTGCTCGAGAGCGAGGGGTAGACGGCGAACGCGTTCGCCACCTGGTCCACGGTGAGCCGCTGCTCGATCGCAATGGAGATCGGCAGGATGAGGTCGGATGCCCTGGGCGCCACCACGACGCCACCGATAATGGTTCCCGATCCCGTGCGGGCAAAGAGCTTGACGAAACCGTGCTTGATTCCCATCATCTTGGCGCGAGGGTTCTGCACCAGCGGCAGCTTGTAAATCACACCCTGGGCGAGCCCGTCCTCGATCTGGCGCTGCGTCCAGCCCACCGATGCGATCTCCGGCTGCGTGAAGATGTTGGAGGTCACATTGCGAAGCTCGGTCGGGTTTACGGCGTCGCCCATGGCGTGGTAAACCGCCGTGCGGCCCTGCATGGAGGCAACGGATGCGAGAGGGAAGAAGTCAGAGCAGTCACCGGCTGCATAGATCGACGGCATCGAGGTGCGAGCCACTCGGTTGACGCGGATGTGACCGGAGTCGGTGAGCTGAACGCCGGCATCCTCGAGCCCGATTCCCGCCGTGTTGGGGATCGAGCCGACCGCCATAAGGCAGTGGCTGCCCTCGACCGTGCGCCCGTCGGTCAGAGTCGCCATGACACCGTTGTCGGTACGCACGATGCTCTCGGCGCGGCTCTTGTTCATCACCGTCATGCCTGCCCGCGTAAAGACGTCTTCAATCACCCTGGCGGCATCCGCATCCTCGCCCGGGAGCACCTGGTCTCGGCTGGAGATCAGCGTGACCTCTGCACCGAGTGCGTTATAGGCGGAGGCGAACTCGGCACCGGTGACGCCGGAGCCGACCACGATCAGATGTTCGGGGATCGTTTCGAGGTTGTAGAGCTGGGTCCAGGTGAGGATGCGCTCCCCGTCGGGCATGGCCGAGCTGAGCACGCGGGGGCGTGCGCCTACCGATACGACGACGGTGTCGGCCTCGATCGTGTCGAAGTCTTTGCGAGCCTTGTCTTTGCCGGTCGAAACGACGACATTGTTCGGCCCATCCAGCCGGCCGTCGCCCTGAACGATCGTGACCCCGGCACGCACAAGCTGCGACTTCATGTCTTCGGACTGCTGCCGCGCGAGGCGAAGGAGCCGCTGGTTGACGGCCCGCAGATTGACCGCGACCTCGGGGCGAACGGGACGACCGGCGTCGTCGCGCGAAAAGAACTGCACGCCGAGATCCCCTGCGTCGCTGATCGCGCGGGCGGCCTCGGCCGTAGCGATGAGCGTCTTGCTCGGTACGACGTCAGTGAGAACGGCGGAGCCGCCCACCCCCACGCGTTCGACAAGCGTGACCTCTGCCCCCATTTGGGCACCGGCGAGCGCCGCCTCGAAGCCGCCAGGCCCCCCTCCGATGATTGCGATTCGGTGGGTGCGTTCAAACTGGTAGGCCATGCATCCCATTCTCCCCCGCTTCGCCCAGAAGCGACAATTCGGCAGGGGCGACGCGCCGCGGGGCTCTGCACTCCTGAGCACGACTGTTCTCTGCGCGCGGAGCGCACAATAAGGTGGACGGATGGTTGAACAGCACCCTCTCTCAGACCCCACGGCCGACCCCTTCGAGATCGCGGCCCGGGCGGCGTCGGAGATCGCCGAGAAGACTGGCGTCGAACGCCACGACATTGCCCTGACCCTGGGTTCTGGATGGGCCAAGGCCGCCGACCTCATCGGCGAGACGACCGCGACCATCCCGGCGACCGAGATCACCGGGTTCAGCAAGCCTGCCCTGGAAGGCCATGTGGGATCCATCCGCTCCGTACTGCTGCCGAGCGGCAAGCGCGCCCTCGTGATCGGCGCTCGCACCCACTACTACGAATCCCACGGGGTGCGCAGAGTCGTGCACAGCGTGCGCACGGCAGCGGCCACGGGTGCCTCGATCATGATCCTCACCAACGGTGCCGGGGGAATCAAGGAGACGTGGAAGCCCGGCACCCCCGTGCTCATTAGCGACCACATCAACCTCACGGCTGATTCCCCTCTCGAAGGCGCGACGTTTGTCGACCTGACGGATCTGTATTCGTCCCGCCTCAGGGCCATCGCTAAGGGCATCGACCCGAGTCTCGACGAGGGCGTCTACACGCAGTTCCGCGGGCCGCACTATGAGACGCCCGCCGAGGTTCAGATGGCCAAGATCATCGGTGGCGACATTGTGGGGATGTCGACGGCGCTCGAGGCGATCGCCGCCCGCCAGGCAGGCATGGAGGTTCTGGGCATGTCGCTCATCACGAACCTCGCCGCGGGAATCCAGAAGACCCCCCTGAGCCACGCAGAGGTTATCGAGGCCGGGCGCGACGCCGAGCCCGTGATTAGCCGCCTCCTCGCCTCAATCGTGGAGGCACTGTGAACGGCGGCGCACCCGAGGCCCTCCTCGATGCCGCGATCGCCTGGCGAGACCAAGACCCCGACGCCGAGACTCGCGCCGAGCTGACCACACTCGTTGATGCGGCTTCGGCGGGATCGGAGTCGGCAATCGCCGAGCTGCATTCCCGCTTCGACTCTCGCCTGGTGTTTGGCACGGCGGGGCTGCGCGGTGAACTTGCCGCTGGCCCCAATCGCATGAACCGGGTTCTCGTAACCCAGGCCGCCGCGGGGCTCGCCGCCTACCTCGTCGAGCACTTCGACTCCCCCTCCATCGTCATCGGCTACGACGGGCGCAAGAATTCGAGCATCTTCGCCCAGGACACCGCCGAAATCATGGCGGGGGCCGGGGTGCAGGCCATCCTGCTGCCGCGGATGCTGCCCACTCCCGTGCTCGCTTTCGCCGTTCGCCACTTCGATGTGAGCGCCGGGGTCATGGTCACGGCATCCCACAACCCGCCGAACGACAACGGCTACAAGGTCTACTTGGGCGGGGCATCGCACGGGTCACAGATCGTCTCGCCTGCCGACGCCGAAATCGAGGCGCACATCTCACAGGTGGCCGCTGAGCGCACCCTCGATTCCCTGCCGCGCTCCACCGAGTACTCCACCGCCGACGACGCGGTTGTCGAGGAATACATCCGCCGCACCGTGGAGCTCGCTCCGGCGACGGCCGCGCCCGTCAGCTACGTCTACACGGCGATGCACGGTGTTGGGCTCGAAGTCGCCCGGCGCGTTTTTCTCGCCGCTGGCTTTGCCGAGCCGGTTCTCGTTGCCGCCCAGGTTCAGCCCGATCCCGCTTTTCCCACCGTGGCGTTCCCCAATCCCGAGGAGCCGGGGGCCATGGATCTCGCCTACGCCACCGCTACCGAGGCCGGCGCTCAGCTCATCATCGCCAACGACCCGGATGCTGACCGCCTCGCCGTTGCCGTGCCAGACTCTGCCGAGGCGAGCGGGTGGCGCAGACTCTCCGGCAATGAGGTCGGCACCCTGCTGGGTTGGCGTGCAGCCGAGAAGCTCTCTCGCACGGGGCGGATCGGTGCTCTCGCAGCATCCGTTGTGAGCAGTCCTGCCCTTCGGTTCATCGCGGCCCGCTATGACCTGCCCTATTCCGACACCCTCACGGGCTTCAAGTGGGTCTCCCGCGTCGACGACCTGGCCTATGGCTACGAGGAGGCCCTGGGTTACCTCGTCGACCCCGACAAGGTTCGCGACAAGGACGGCATCTCCGCCGCCCTCGACTTTCTCGCTCTCGTTTCTGAGCTTGAATCGGCGGGCAGCAGCCTGGCCGAGCATCAGGCCAGGTTCGACGCCGAGTTCGGCGCATTCGCGTCGTCGCAGGTGTCGGTCCGCGTAACGGATACGAGCGTGATTGGCTCCACAATGGCCATGCTGCGGCAGACCCCTCCGACGGTGCTGGGGTCGCTCGCCGTCACCTCGATCGACGACTTCGCCAACGGGCTCGACGACTTTGCGCCCAGCGACATCCTGCGCATCAACCTGCAGGGTGGATCTCGGGTTATCGTGCGCCCCAGCGGCACCGAGCCCAAGCTCAAGGTCTATATCGACGCGGCCGTTGCCGAGGGCCCCGCTCACCTGCGTCGCGCTGCGGCTCAGACCATCGTCGACGAGCTGGAGCAGGCAGTTCGGGCTCTCGTCGCGTAGGTGCTCTCCGCAGACGCGCGGGCGCGCCCGCGACGGATCGCTCTAGCGGCCCAGCGTCTGGGCGAGCGCCCGCGCAAGGCTGTCGAGCGGGTTTGCCATCCCGGCGACTCGGCGTGCGGCCGTTGTCATCGACAGCTGCATCGCAAACCTCGACCCTTCGGCATCTGCGCGGGTGAGGCTCTCCAAGCGGGACGTCAGAAGCGCGTCGTGGTCGGCCGCTCGCCCGGCAACGAAGAGCTCGAAGGCCTCCGGAATCAGCTCGACTGTGAAGTCGCAGTCGATCCCCCTCGCGGCCGCATAGTCGCGCAGTCGCGCGATCGTTGGCTCGACGGTTGACGGGTTCGTGAAGAACAGCCTGCGGGGCCCCGCAGAGGCGCAGATGCTCTCGAACAGTGGCTCGTCGACCACAAGCACCGGCATCGCAACGTCGGGCGCTGCCGGCACGAGGGCGGCGTAGGCCGTGCAGGTGACAACGAGGGCGTCCGCACCAGCGGCCGCCATCCACGCCAACTGTTCGACCGTGCGGGATCGGCCATCGGCATCCGAAAACGAATCGTCCCGCGTCAGCCGCGCCAGGAGCCCTGGATCGACGTAGTGCACGCCGTCGGCGTCGAGAGCCGCGAGCACCTCGTCGAGGTAGGCGATGTTGCCGTGATGCACATGGATGCAGGCCACCCGCTGTCGCGTCGGCGCGGGCCCCGAAGAAGCGCCGCTCACTCAGGAAACCGCATGATGTCGAGCACCTGCTCGGCCGAGGTCGCCTCCATAAGTGCGCCGATTACCGATGAGTCGTTGAACAGGTTGGCAATCGCCGCAACCGATGCCAAATGAGAATCGGAGTGGCGGATTGCCAGACCAAGCACGACAGAGACCGGATCGTTGTGCGGATGCCCGAAGACCACGGGAGTCGCCAGCGTCACGACAGAGAGACCGTCAGCGAGCACCTCCGGCCCCGGGCGCGCATGAGCGAGCGCGAGCCCAGGGGCGATGACCACGTAGGGCCCGTGCTCCTCGATCATGCGGATCATCTCGTCGGAATAGCCCGGGCGAGTCGCCCCAGCGGCCACGAGTGCGGCACCCGAAAGCCGAACGGCAGCGCGCCAGTCTTCGGCGTCTGCGCGGAGCACAACACCGTCGGCCGACAGGGTGGGCAGTGCCATTAGGCTTCCTCGAAGCCCGCCGAGATCGCCTCGGCAAGCTCCTGGCGCTCCTCGACGGGGAGGAAGGCTGCAGCAGCGGCGTTGAGCTGAAAACGCTCGAGGTCGTCGAGGTCATAACCGAATGCCTCGCTGAGCAGCGCGAGTTCGCGGCTCAGCGTCGTGCGGCTCATCAGGCGGTTGTCGGTGTTCACCGTGACGCGGAAACCGAGCTGGTACAGCAGGTCGAACGGGTGGTCCACGAGGTCGTCGCCCCATGCGGCGATCGCGCCGGTCTGCAGGTTGCTCGAGGGGCTCAGTTCGAGAGCAATCTCGCGGTCCTTGACCCACTGCGAGAGCACACCGAGGGTGACATAGGTCGCCTCGTCATCGGTGCTGTCGATCGTGATGTCCTCGGCGAGACGAACGCCGTGACCGAGGCGGAGGGCCCGGCCGTCGACGAGGGCGCTCTGGATGCTGGCCAGGCCGTCGGCCTCGCCCGCGTGCACTGTTGCCGGAAAGTAGTGGGCGGCGAGATAGTCGAACGCGGCGCGCGCCCTGCTTGGCGGGAACCCCGCCTCCGCACCAGCGAAGTCGAAGCCGACCACGCCATTGTTGCGGTGACGCACGGCCAGCTCTGCGATCTCGAGGCCGCGGTCGGCGTGGCGCATGGCCGTAACGAGCTGGCCAACGCGGATGTCGTGGCCGCCGTTCTGCGCATCCTGCACCCCGGCATCCAGCCCCTGCTGCACGGCCTCGACGACCTCGTCCAGGCTCAGACCGCGGGTGAGGTGCTGTTCGGGAGCCCAGCGAATCTCGCCATAGATCACACCATCGGCGGCGAGGTCGGCAACGAACTCGCGGGCGACACGCTCAAGTCCTTCCGTGGTCTGCATGACGGCAGTCGTCACGTCGAAGGTCTTGAGGTAGTCGACGAGCGAGCCGGAGTCCGCGCTGTCGGCGAACCATGCTCCGAGCGACGACGCGTCGGAGGCTGGCAGGCCGAGACCGATCGTGTCGGCGAGCTCGACAATCGTCTGCGGGCGGAGGCCACCGTCGAGGTGATCGTGGAGCGACACCTTGGGGAGCCGGGTGATGTTGCCCCGACCGTTGGGGAGGAGCAGGTCGTCAGGCGCAGTAGTCATGTGACAAATCTACCCGCTCAGAGGCAGCTCCGAGATGGCGTACGGCCCCACACGCGGTCGCACCATCCCCGTCGTGGCCAACTGTGTCGAACGAGCCTGCTGTGCTCGGTAACTCAGGCGATCCGATCCGCGATCAATGGGCCGCCATCGTCGATGGCGTCGCCCTCGTCGCCAATGCGCCAGGAGCCCTCAAGCGCTTCAAGCGCCCTGGCAAAGCGCTCGGGCTCATCCGCGGAGAGCGTGAAGAGGGGCTGCCCCTCGACAATCGTGTCGCCGGGCTTGGCATGCAGGTCGATGCCCGCAGCGTGCTGCACGGGATCCTGCTTGCGTGCGCGGCCAGCCCCGAGCCGCCAGGCGGCGACGCCAAACGGCAGCGCCTCCTGCTGAACGAGAACCCCAGAGCGCGGAGCGGTGACAACGTGGGTTTCTTTGGCGACCGGCAGCGCGGCATCCGGGTCGCCACCCTGGGCACGGATCATGGCATTCCAGGTGTCCATTGCGCGCCCATCCTTGAGCGCCGCCTCGACATCCGCATCGGGCTGACCGGCCAACGCGAGCATTTCGCGCGCGAGAGCGACCGTGAGCTCGACGACGTCGGCCGGACCGCCGCCCGCGAGCACCTCCACGGACTCCCGAACCTCGTTAGCGTTGCCGATGGCCAGGCCGAGCGGCACGTTCATGTTCGTGAGCAGAGCGACGGTCGCCACCCCGGCATCCTTGCCGAGGGCCACCATCGTCTGCGCAAGCTCGCGGCTGCGCGCGGGATCCTTCAAGAAGGCCCCCGAGCCAAACTTCACGTCGAGCACGAGCGATGCCGTGCCCTCGGCGATCTTCTTCGACATGATGGACGACGCGATGAGGGGAATCGCCTCGACGGTCGATGTGATGTCGCGCAAGGCATAGAGCTTCTTGTCGGCGGGAGCGAGGCCTGCGCCCGCAGCGCAAATCACCGAACCGACCTCTTCGAGCTGAGCAAAGAACTCGTCATTGCTCAGGTCTGCGCGCCAGCCGGGGATGGCCTCGAGCTTGTCGAGAGTGCCGCCGGTGTGGCCAAGCCCGCGACCGGAGAGCTGAGGAACCGCCACTCCGAATGAGGCGACGAGCGGTGCCAGGGGCAGCGTGATCTTGTCGCCGACTCCCCCGGTGGAATGCTTATCGGTCGTGACCTTCGAGAGCGAATCGAAGTTCATCCGCTCGCCGCTGGCAATCATCGCAAGGGTGAGATCGCGGATCTCCTCGCGCTCCATGCCGTTCAGAAAGATCGCCATGGTCATAGCGGCCATCTGCTCATCGCCCACATAGCCGCGCGTGTAGGCGTCGATCAGCCAGTCAATCTGCTCGGTACTGAGCGCCCCCTTGTCGCGCTTGGTGCGGATGAGATCAACGGTGTCGAAGGGCTCGATGGCCATGTGGTGCTCCTAGCTTTCGGATGCCGGGGCTCCCGGCAGGGCGTTACTGGCCGGCGTACTCGTCAAGCTGTCGGGGGCCGAAGGCATCCGGAATGACCTCGTCAATCGTCTTGACGCCCGAAACCGTCTGTAGCAGCATGCCCTCGGTCGAGTGCTCGAACAATAGCTGCCGGCACCGCCCGCACGGCATGAGAATGCCGCCGTTGCCGTCGACACACGTGAAGGCGACGAGCTTGCCGCCACCGGACATGTGCAACCCGGATACGAGCGCGCACTCGGCGCAAAGGGTGAGCCCATACGACGCGTTCTCCACGTTGCATCCGCTGACGATGCGGCCGTCATCGGCAAACGCCGCGGCGCCGACGGGGAACTTGGAGTAGGGCACATACGCCTTGCGCATCGCCTCCGTCGCCGCGAGGCGCAGAGCCTCCCAGTCGATGGATTCCGGTGTCACCGAGGTCATTTGATGTACGGCTTTCCCGAGGCCGCTGGCGCCCGGGAGATCCCCACGAGACCGGCGACTGCGAAGATCGTGATGATGTACGGGAGCATGAGCATGAACTCGCTGGGCACGGGCGAACCGATGATGCCGAGCACGCTCTGCAGGTTGGATGCGAACCCAAAGAGCAGGGCGGCAAGGGTCGCCTTGATGGGATCCCACCGGCCGAAGATCACGGCGGCGAGGGCGATAAAGCCGAGCCCCGCCGTCATCTCCTTGTTGAACGCCCCAACGGATCCGAGCGTGAAGTAGGCGCCGCCGAACCCGACGATGGCACCCGCAAGCGACACGTTCCAGAAGCGGAGCTTGTTGACCTTGATGCCCACGGTGTCCGCAGCCTTCGGGTGCTCGCCGACCGCGCGAAGGCGCAGCCCCCACTTGGTGTGGAAGAGGCAGAACCAGACGAGGAATACGGCAACGTACATGAAGTACACAATCATCGTCTGGCGGAACAGCATGGGCCCGATGATGGGGATTTCGCTCAGGAACGGGATGGCGATGCGCTCAAACCGCGGCGGGTTGTTGAGCGCTGACGGATCCTGCGAGAGCACCTGCGAGAAGAGAAAGCTCGTAAGGCCCGTCACAAGCACGTTGAGCACAACACCGACGATGACCTGGTCCACGAGGTATTTGATCGCGAAGGCGGCAAGAACGAACGACACGAGCACACCGGCCACGGCGGCACCCAGCAGACCCGCATAGGGGTTGCCCGTGATTGACGCGATTACGGCCGAGGCGAATGCGCCCGCCAACAGCTGTCCTTCGATGGCGATGTTCACCACGCCGACGCGCTCAGAGATCACACCACCGAGGGCACCGAAGATCAGCGGAACGCTCAGGCTCACGGTGCCAATCAACAGGCCATAGATGGGCAGGGATGCTCCCGCGCCCGCCCAGGTGAGAAACCCGATCAAGAACAGCACGGCAAATACGACGGACACCCACAGGGGCACCCGGCGTTTCTGCGCAACGGTCCAGGCCGCGAAGCCTGTGAGGGCGGCCAGAAGCAGGGTGATCACAATGCAGGTCGCCATCGTGGGGAGCACGATCTCGGGGAGCTGGATCGCGTCGCTCGGTGTCGACAGTCGGAACGTGCTGGACTCTGGCCCGCGGCTGAGGGCGAGGAACAGCACACCAGCGATCACGGTGAAGACCCCCAGGATGACCGGGACCTTCCAGCTTGTGATGACGGCGGTTGAGGTCCCGCCTTCGGTTGTCGGCTCTGTCGTGGTGACGATGCTCACTTGGCCTCCACCTCCTGGGTGACGATGGGGCGGGGACGGCGAGGGCCGGTTCCCGGGTCGGGTAGGCGGAAGATCGCCCGCACGAGCGGGGGCGCGGCGATGAAGAGCACGATGAGCGACTGAACGACCACCACGATGTCGATCGGCACACCCTCTGCGGCCTGCATCGAGAAGCCTCCGGCTTTGAACGCGCCGAAGAGAAGACCGGCCGCAAAGATGCCCCACGGGGTCGAACGCCCGAGGAGAGCGACCGTGATCGCATCGAATCCGATGCCCGCGTCGATTCCCTGGCTGAAGCCGGAGGTCACGGTGCCCAGCACCTGGTTCACGCCCGCCAGGCCCGCCAGACCGCCGGCGATGAGCATCGCCGAGATGTAGACGCTGTTCACGTTGATGCCAGCGACTCGCGCAGCATTCGGGTTCTCGCCGACCGCGCGGAACTTGAATCCCATGCTCGACCGGTTGAGCAGCCACCACACAAATACCGTGGCCGCGATGACCACGATGAACCCTGCGTGCAGGTTGTAGCCGGCGAAGAGATCGGGCAGGATCGCCGAATCCTTCATGGGCGGAGTCTTGGGGTTGTTAGACCCCGGCGCCTGCAGCGCCCCTGGCGTGCGCAGCAAGAAGGCCACGAAGTAGAGCGCGATGAAGTTGAGCATGATCGTGACGATCACCTCGTGTGCACCGGTTCGAGCCCTGAGCAGACCGACGATGCCACCCCAGAGGGCACCGGCGATGATGCCGGCCATGACCGCCACGATCACGTGAATGACGGGGGGCAGGTCAACGCCGAAGCCCACCCATCCGGCGGCGGCGGCGGCCATGAGCATCTGGCCACGAGCACCGATGTTGAACAGTCCGACGCGGAAGGCGAGGCCGACCCCGAGCCCCGCCGCGATCAGCGGAGTGGCAAACGTGAGCGTTTCGGTGAGCGGCTTAATGCCGGCAGCGAAGCCCTCTCGGCGGAAGTTGTAGATCGACCCCTGGAACAGCGCGCCGTAGGCGCCGGAAACCGACTGCCAGATAGCGCTGAGCATGTCACCGGGCCGGGCGAAGAAGTAGCCAGCCGTCTCTTGAACGCGCTCGTCTGTTGCCGCAATCATGATTGCGCCAACCACGAGGGCGATCAGCACCGAAAGCACCGAGATCATGGCGGAGCCACCGGCGATGTCGCGGCCAGCCTTGCGCCACCTCGACTCCTCCTGCGATTCCGCTGGCGGTGCCGACACAGCGCGCTCTGTGGTCTCTTCCTGCGGTGTTGCAGCAGGTTTCTGGTCGCTCACGCGGCGGCCCCCGTTCCGGTCGGCGCTTCGCCGGCCATCATCAATCCCAAAACGTCGCGCGGGGTGTCCCCCGGAACGATGCCAATAATTCCGCCGCGATACATCACGAGAATGCGGTCGGCGAGAGCAACAACCTCATCGAGCTCGGTCGAAATCACGATCACGGGAATTCCGGAGTCGCGCGTCTCGATGATGCGCTTGTGCACGACCTCGATCGACCCGACATCGAGGCCGCGGGTGGGCTGGGCTGCTACGAAGAGCCGAAGGTCACGGCTCAGTTCGCGCGCCAGAACAACCTTCTGCTGATTACCGCCCGAGAGACGACCCGCATGGGTCTCGATTCCCTGCGTACGGATGTCGAACTCCTTAACCTTCTCGCGCGCAAACTCCGCGAGGTAGCCCAGCTGCAGATTTCCGTTCTTCACGAACGGTTCACCGGTGCTGCGGTCGAGCATGAGGTTCTCGGCGACGCTGAACTCCGCGACCAGGCCGTGTTCTGTGCGGTCCTCTGGCACAAAGCCCACCCCGGCATCCAGGATGCGGCGCACGCTGCGGCCGGTGAGCTCCTGACCGTCGAGGGTGATGCTGCCCGTAACCCGGTGCTGCAGGCCGAGGAGCGCCTCGGTTAGTTCCGTCTGGCCGTTACCCTGCACGCCAGCAATGACAAGAATTTCGCCTGCGCGAACGTCGAACGAGGCATGGGAAACCACCAGATTGCCGCGTACATCGACGACAGAAAGGTCGTCAACGACGAGCGAGGGCCCGCCGGGGTGCGATGTGCCCTTGTCGACCGTGAGTTCGACCGCGCGGCCCACCATGAGCGAGGCCAGCTCCACGTTGGAGGCGGTCGGAGATGCGGTGCCGACGACCTTGCCCAGGCGGATGACCGTGATGCGGTCGGCGATGGCGCGAACCTCGCGGAGCTTGTGGGTGATGAAGACGATGGAGGTCCCAGCCGCTTTGAGCTGCCTCATGATCGCGATCAGTTCGTCGGTTTCTTGCGGAGTCAGTACCGCCGTCGGCTCGTCGAATACGAGAACCTTGGCGTCGTGCGAGAGCGCCTTGATGATCTCGACCCGCTGCTGCGCGCCGACGGGGAGATCTTCGATCAGCGCATCGGGGTCGATGTCGAAGCCGAATCGCGCCGAAAGCTCGCGCACCCTGGCGCGCGCACTGTCGAGGTCGAGCACGCCCCCCGCCTTGGTCTGCTCATTGCCGAGCATGAGGTTCTCGGCCACGGTGAAGACAGGGATGAGCATGAAGTGTTGATGCACCATGCCGATGCCAGCGGCCATTGCATCTCCGGGGCCTGAGAAGTGCTGGACTACATCGTCGAGCAGGATCTCACCCTCGTCGGCCTGGTAGAGGCCGTACAGAACGTTCATGAGCGTCGACTTGCCCGCTCCGTTCTCACCGAGAAGGGCATGGATTTCACCGGGTTCGATCACGAGGTCGATGTGGTCGTTGGCGACGAGGGCACCGAATCTCTTCGTGATGCCGCGAAGTTCGAGCTTCATGGTTCCTGATTCTACGGATCGGGTAAAGCGATTCGCAGGCTGGGCGCCTGCTCATTTGCGCGGCTCTCACCGAAGTGAGCAGCCGCTACACGCAGAAGGGAGGCCGGCAAGAGCCGGCCTCCCTCACTGTTGTGCGGAGGTGTGCCTAGTTGGCGAGGTAGGAGTTAACCTTCACCTTGCCGCTGACGATGTCTGCCTTCAGAGCGTCGAGCTCAGCCTGCAGCGTGGTGGGAACCTTGCTCTCCCAGTCGTGGAACGAGGCGAGTCCAACACCCTCGTTCTCGAGCGTGCCAACGTAGGGGGTCGGGTCGAAGTCGCCCTGACCTGCGGCAAGCACGGCCTCGTAGGTGCTGACGTCCATGGCCTTGAGGATCGAGGTCAGGAGCAGGTCAGCGACGGTGGGGTCGGTCTGGAACACGTCGGCGTCAACACCAACGAGGGCGATGTCACGGTTCGCGTCGCGGATTGCCGCTGCTGCGCTCTGGTAGATCGGACCACCGACGGGCAGGAGCACGTCGACATTCTGGTCGATGAGACCCTGAGCCGCGTTGAGCGCCTCGGTGCCAGCGGAGAAGCCACCGGTGAAGGTTCCGTCGGTGCCGTCCCAGCCGAGAACCTCAACGGCCTTGCCGTTGGCCTCGTTGTAGTAGTCAACGCCCTGCTTGAAGCCGTCCATGAAGATGGAGACGGTCGGGAAGTTCATTCCACCGAACGTTCCGACCTTGCCGGTCTGCGACATCGCTGCTGCGGCGTAGCCACCGAGGAACGCGGCCTGAGCCGTGTCGTAGAGGATCGGCTTGATGTTGTCGGCGTCAGCCTTGCCATCGAAGTCGGAGTCTGCTGCATCGTCGATGATGATGAACTCGACATCGGGGTTGGCCTTCGCCGCCTCGACCGTCGCGGCCGACAGCGCGAAGCCGACGGTGACGATGGCGTCGCAGCCCTGGTCTACGAGGCTCGTGATGTTGGGCTCGTAGTCGGTCTCTGCGTCGGACTGAACGTCCTTGTACTCGACGCCGAGCTCTTCGGCGGCCTTGACGAGGCCCTCGAAGCTGAGCTGGTTGAACGACTTGTCGTCGAATCCGCCGGCGTCAGAAACGATGCAGGGCAGGAAGTCGACTGCTGCGGCGTTGCCGCCGTCGCCCTCTTCAGGGGCAGACGCGCAGCCAGAAAGGATGAGCGCGCTGGAGCCGATCAATGCGAGACCGCCGAAGGCGGCCTTGCGAGAAATGATTGCCAAAATGTCCTCCAAAAGAAGCCGGTGCAAGTGACGCCGGACTGTGGGCACAACGTTACCGAAAACTACGACGTGCTTGACAACACTTTAGGTTCCGAAATTGAACAGTTACCAAGCTGGGATGCTCGCGATATATCTACGAAATGTTCAGACCCTAAAGCACCCCCGATCGAGGGGCGCAGCTCCCCTATTTCGGCGTTGACGGAGACGTTACGACGATGTCGCCCGCCACGATCCGAGCCTTGAGCGCCTCGAGTTCGGCGACGAGCTCCGCTGGCACAGCAGCCTCGAGGTCGTGGAACGGCGCAAGCCCGACGCCGCCGTTGTCGAGCGTGCCGATGAACGGCTCTGCCGTGAAGTCGCCGTCGAGGTCTGCGCGCACGATCTCGACCACGGCATCCTGGGTGTTCTTGAGGATGCTCGTCAGCACGATGCCCTGATATTCAGCAGGCAGCGTCTCGTAGCCGTCATTGTCGACCCAGATCAGCATGCCGCCGCGTTCTGCGATCGCTGCGGCGGCGCCTTCGCCGACCTGCCCGGCCACGGGGAGGATGACATCGGCGTTCTGGTCGAGGAGGCCCTCAGTCGTTGTCTTTCCCAGCGTTACGTTCTCGAAGTCGCCGGTGAAAAGGCCGTCCTGGCTGGCCTTGTCCCAGCCCAGAACACGCACCGAGGTGCCGTGTGTCTGGTTGTACTGAGCAACTCCGTCGACGAATCCGTCCATGAAAAGGGTGACGGGGGGCTGGTTGCCACCGCCGAAGGTGCCGACGATGCCGGTCTTGGTCACGCCAGCGGCGAGGTAACCCGCAAGGTAGGCGGCCTGCGCAGTGTCGAAGACAATCGGCTTGATGTTGTCGCCCTCAACCAGCTCGTCCACGATTGCGAAGTGAAGGTCGGGGTTTGCCTCGGCCTGCGTCGACGTGGCCTCCGCGAGCTCCCAGCCCACCGTGAGAATCAGCTCGCAGCCGGTGCCGACCGCCTGCTCAACGTTGGGGGCGAGGTCCGTCTCATTGGTCGAGACAATCGCGTCGACGTCGATGTCGAACTCCTCCGCCGCCATCTCGAGGCCCTCCCAGCTCGACTGGTTGAAGGAGCGATCCTCGAGCCCTCCCGAGTTGGTGACCATGCGAGCGCAGTAGTCGGAGCCTGCGGAGTCACCGCCCTGATCCGGCGCCGGCGCACAGCCGACGAGTGCAAAAAGGCCAGAGGCCGCGATGACAGCGGCGGTGCTGCGGATGCGCGAAGAAAGAACCATAGGCAAAATCTAGAGCACGACCGGGCCTTAGAGCACGTCGCCACTTCCGGCGAGCTTGAGGGC